>DASRRA010000118.1:0-8036 GCA_035696085.1 Bacteroidia bacterium
AAAGTAGAAGAGCCGAGATTTAAAAAACGCCAAAGATTTTTAAAACCTTTGGCATTTTCATACGAATATACATCCACTAAGCTAACAGTGCTCTTGAAATAACAATCTTCTGAACCTCTGTTGTTCCTTCATAAATCTGGGTGATCTTTGCATCACGCATCAAACGCTCCACATGGTATTCTTTCACGAATCCATATCCTCCGTGTATTTGAACAGCTTCTATTGTGGTATCCATTGCTACTTTAGAGGCAAATACTTTTGCCATTGCACTTTCTTTGGTATAATCTTCATGTTTGTCTTTTAACCAGGCCGCTTTTAAACATAACAAACGCGCCGCTTCTATTTGCGTAGCCATATCTGCTAATTTAAATTGTATAGCCTGGTGCTGATTAATCGGCTTACCAAATGCTTTTCGCTCTTTCGAATACGCCAATGCTAATTCATAAGCGCCGGAAGCAATTCCAAGTGCTTGTGATGCAATCCCGATCCGTCCACCTGTTAAGGTTTGCATGGCGAATTTAAATCCGAATCCATCTTCACCAATTCTGTTTTCTTTTGGAACCTTCACATCGGTGAACATCAGGGAATGTGTATCCGAACCACGTATACCTAATTTATTTTCTTTAGGCCCTACCACAAAACCAGGCATGCCTTTCTCAACAATCAATGCATTGATACCTCTGTGTGCCTTTTCAGGATGAGTTTGTGCAATAACAATATAAAAGCTGGCAGTACCACCATTGGTGATCCAGTTTTTGGTTCCATTTAATAAATAATGATCTCCTTTATCAACGGCTGTTGTTTTTTGTGAGGTGGCATCACTTCCGGCTTCTGGCTCTGATAGGCAGAATGCACCAATGATTTCACCTTTCGCCAGGCGGGGAAGGTATTTTTGTTTTTGCTCTTCTGTTCCAAATGTTTCCAATCCCCAGCATACAAGGGAATTGTTTACAGACATTACCACCGAGCAGGATGCATCCACTTTAGAAATTTCTTCCATGGCCAATACATAAGATATACAATCCATTCCGCCTCCACCATATTTGGGGTCAACCATCATTCCTAAAAAACCAAGCTCCCCCATTTGTTTTATTTCCTCTTTGGGAAACAGTTGCTTTTCATCGCGTTCAATGACTCCTGGTTTCAACACATCGTTTGCAAAATCACGAGCTGCTTTTTGAATCATCAAATGTTCTTCGGTGTAGTTAAATAGCATCTTTTATAAAAATTATAATTAAAAATTGCGTTACTTTGATTGCAGGCAAAAATAGTCTTTTTAAATCAAAATGTACCAACTTTGATGTCAAATGTAGAGGCACAGCAATACGACGTGATTGGCTTAATGTCAGGAACTTCCCTGGATGGTTTGGATATAGCACACTGTCGCTTTCATACAACTGCTAATTCGTGGAAATACGAAATACTTAAAGCAGAAACAATTGCCTATTCGCCGGACTGGAAGCAAAGACTAATAAATGCGGAGGAGTTAAATGCCCTCAATTTTCAGCATTTGCACACGGAATATGGGTTTTACCTTGGACAACGGGTAGCAGATTTTATCATTAAAAACAATATAAAGGCAGATTTTGTTTCATCTCATGGGCATACGATTTTTCATCAGCCGGAGAAACGACTGACGGTACAAATCGGAAATGGAAGCAGCATTGCTTCTAAATGTAAACTGCCGGTAGTATGTGATTTTAGGGCTTTGGATGTGGCACTGGCCGGACAAGGTGCACCATTGGTACCCGTTGGGGATCGCCACTTGTTTTCAGAATTTGATTATTGTTTGAACCTGGGTGGTTTTGCAAACGTTTCGTATGAGCATAGCGGAAGACGAATTGCTTATGATATTTGCCCGGTGAACATTGTGATGAATGCTTTGTGCGAATCATTGGGAAAATCCTATGATGAAAACGGAGCACTGGCGAAAGAAGGAATGGTGAGTCATTATTTGCTGAACGAATTGAACCAATTAGGATTTTATAAAGTAGCGCCGAACACACCCAAATCATTGGGGAAAGAATGGGTGGTTAATTCGGTTAACCCAATTTTACAGCTATATGAAGTGGCGGAGAATGATGTGCTCAGAACCTTTTGCGAACATATCGCTTTTCAAATAGCAAAATCATTAAACGATAAACCAAAAGGTAAATTATTGATTACAGGCGGAGGTGCTTACAATACATTTCTGATGCAATGTATCCGCGGCCAGGTGAAACATGAAATAGTGGTACCGGATCAAAAAACAATTGAATTCAAAGAAGCGCTCATTTTCGCTTTTTTAGGTGTGTTGCGTATACGAAATGAAATAAATTGTTTGAGAAGTGTGACAGGAGCGTTTACAGATAGTTGTACAGGAGCAATATATTTGTATAAAAACTAAAAAGTTCTTCCAGAGACCGGAAGAACTTTTTAAATATATGCTTACTTAATTAGAAATTATCATCAAAGAAATCATCGTCATCATCATCGTCATCATCAAAGGTGGTATCTAGTTTTACATCCTCTTCCAGTGTAAAATCATCTTCCTCATCATCTAGATTGTTCTTCCAGTTCTTTTTTTCTTTTTCTTTTAAAGGTTTAAGCTTCGCGGGTTTTCTCAACTCTCCGGCATCTTTTACTTTTCCTTTTTCGGTAGCTTTCTTAGCAGGGCCCTTTTTGTTGTTGTTTGGCTTTTTCATTTGTTATAAAAACTAAATGATTTGAGTTTTAATTAATTATGATTTTAAATACCTGTTATACAAATCTCTGAAATTTTTTTTTCAAACAAAAAATTTTTTTAATTATTTTTTGTTAGGGGATCATTTTATCTTTATGATCCCATAAATGTATAATTATACCGGATATGATACAAGATATAATGCATAGAATTTTTTTAGGTAACACCATCGAAGCATACACCTGGTTCATTGGCATCGCTTTGATAGGGTTGGCTTTTAGAAGACTTCTGTCCAAATCCTTGGCATACCTGGGATACAAGCTGTTAAACAAGTATGCCTCTCCAATCGGGTATACTAAATTTAACGCACTTGTGGAGAAACCACTTGGAGTTTTTATTTTACTTATTACCTTTTATTTGGCATTCGACCGCCTGGAGTTCCCAAACAATTGGAATTTGGTGCCCACTGAAAAATTTGGTTTACGGATGATTTTATTTGACGGTTTCCAGATCGCCATTATTTTCTCTCTCACATGGACTTTTTTGCGGTTAATCGACTTCTTTGGGTTAATCCTCATGTACAAAGCATCATTAACCGAAAGCAAAGCAGATGATCAATTGGTTTCTTTTATAAAGGAATCACTAAAAGTGGTGCTGATGATTCTGTCCTTCTTTTTCATTTTAGGTGCTGTCTTTAAATTAAATATTGCTTCCCTGATTGCGGGATTGGGTATTGGTGGATTAGCCATTGCACTTGCTGCAAAAGAATCATTGGAAAATTTACTCGGTTCTTTTACGATTTTCTTAGACAAACCATTTACAATTGGCGATGTAATAAAAGTAGGGAGTATTGAAGGAACAGTTGAACACATTGGATTTAGAAGCACGCGCATCCGCACTGTTGAAAAAACCTACCTGACCGTGCCCAACAAAAAAATGGTGGATAGTGAATTGGACAATTTATCCATGCGATTGCAACGACGTGTTAAATTCAATATTTCACTGCTATACGAAACAAGTACCGAACAATTTAAAAACATAGTTGCCGATATACAAGCCTATATCGATAATCATCCTCAGATCAACACGGTTGAAAATGTGGTAAGGCTGCACAACTTTGCCGACAGCGGTATTGAAATAATGATTGTGTACTTTGTAAACAGTAAGGATAATGATATTGCCCTCAATGTACGCCAGGAAGTAAATTATCAAATCATGGATATTATTCACAAACACGGTAGTGACTTTGCGTATCCAACCACAACGGTGCTGATGAAAAAGCCGGTTGCATAACCCGGATCCCACCATTTATCCCATAAAAAGGGCCGCTCACATCCCATTCATATCCATCCAGTCAAAGGCATGCTTATTTTGTAATAAATAAAATAAGCTGCCCGTTAAACACATGTAATTAAGCCGCCTTCGCTTTTATTTATCATTGTTTCAATGAATATGAAAAAAGCCTTTGCGGGTTAAGAATCCCTACATCCCCGCAAATAAAATACATCCCTGCGAACGATTCCCCTGGTTCGGTCAATTATAAAAAACGGAGTATCGAAATAATAATAAATTAACCTTAAACACAACAGCCATGTTTCCATTCGACCAACCATTTAATGATTTAACTTTTGAGAACAGAAATAAAACGTATGGTGCATACGTTATTCGAAGAGAATATTCAGATAATCTGAAAATAGCACTACTCACAGCAGTAGGTTTTGTAGGATTATTAATAGCTGCAGGGACATTTACTGGTAAGGGAGCTGTTGAACCACCCGCTATTATACTCCCCGATGCAACACAAATAATGATAGATCCTCCAGTTGTGGATCCACCAAAAAAAATAGAGCAAACAAAAGTAACACCACCAACAGATGTCGAAAAACCGGTTACAAAACCGCTGACAACGGAGTTACAAGCAACGGATGAAATTCAAAAAACTACCCAAAATCAGAATTTAAATGCAGACCCTGTTACCCCTGATCCTGGACCAGGGAGTGATAGCGGTAACCCCGGAGACCATGTCGCTGCGACAGGTAACGGCGTTGCTGTTACACCAACAGAAACAGCACCACCAGCACCACTCACATTTGCAGAGGAGATGCCGGACGTTGAGGGAGGCATTTTAAAATTTGTTGCTCGTCATTTAAGATATCCGGATGAAGCCAAAGAAAATAATAAACAAGGAATAGTCGTTATTTCTTTCGTTGTTGAAAAAGATGGAAGTATAACAGATATATCTCCTATAAATGAAGAAAGAGTTGGTTATGGTTGTGAAGAAGAAGCCATTCGCGTTATCAAATCCGGCAAATGGAAGCCTGGTAAAAACAATGGACATGCATTGCGTGTACGACTTACCATGCCTGTTAAGTACAAACTTCAATAAACAATCTTCTGTTTATAAGTTACTTCTGCCACAAACAAAACACCCTTAACATAAACGTAATTTAGCAATCGCGACCCCGTCGTGATTGTTTTTTTTATATCCCTAAACCAAAAATAGATTCATATGTTAAACTCCATTTTAGTACAAATTGTGACGAACGGTGCAGCAGCGGCAACTCAAATAGTGGATTCAGCAGCAAATGTAGCACAGGCACCAATGGTAATTACTCCTAAGCAAGATACGTTATCGCTTTTGGAGTTGATTATTAAAGGAGGATATATAATGATCCCAATGGGAATCTTGTCCATTCTTACCGTTTTCTACTTCTTTGAACGCTTCATTACCATTAAAAAAGCATCGAAGATGGATGCAAATTTTATGAATAACATCAAAGATTATATTCATAATGGAAATATGGATGCTGCAAAAGCGTTATGCAGAAATACACCGGCACCAGCAGCAAAAATGGTAGAAAAAGGCGTGAACCGCATTGGTAAACCGATCAAAGAAATTGAAGAAGCTATGGAAAACGTAGGCGCATTGGAAATTTCCAAGCTGGAGAAAAATATCAGTGTGTTGAGTTTGATCGGGCGTATCGCTCCTATTTTTGGTTTCATCGGAACCATCGCCGGGGTAATCAAAATTTTCTACAATATTTCATTAGCAGATAATTTAAGTATTGGTGCTATTTCCGGCGGTTTATATGAAAAAATGATTACCAGTGCTTCTGGTTTAGTTGTCGGATTGATTGCGTTCATAGGTTATTTCATCGTAAATGCAATGTTGGATAAAACCATTCATAAAATGCAGGAAACATCTTTGCAGTTTATAGATTTGTTACAAGAGCCTCCTAAACGATAAGGCATTTTTTTCCAAGATTAAAACACGAAAACTTACGAAGCAATGAAATTAAAACGCAGACATAAAGAAGGAGCAGAGGTGAGTACGGAATCACTTAATGACATCATGTTTTTTTTATTGTTGTTCTTTCTGATCGCTTCAACATTAGCAAATCCGAGCGTATTAAAACTGAATTTGCCCAACTCCAAAAATGCGGTGCAAATGACCAAACAACAGGTAACCATTGAAGTGGATGCCAATCACGAATACATGGTCAATAAAGAACATGTGCAATTTCCTGATTTGGAAAATATGCTGAGGATTGCATTGGCGCGTACCAAAGAACCAACCGTGGTGTTAAAAATGGATAACAGTTTATCCATCCAGGATTTGGCGGATGTGATGCAGATTGGATATAAACTGGGTATAAAGATGGTACTGGCTACAAAATCAACGGACAAATAACATGGAATCTTACGCAGAAAATAAAAACAAATATTCCGCATTGGGACTTACTGTTCTTTTCCATGCGATCCTGTTTCTTATTTTTATTTTGGTAGTATTTGTGACACCCATTCCTCCCTTTGAAGTAAAACCTGTTCCTGAAATTGAAATTGGTTTAGGTATGGAAGGTCTGGGTAATGCAGATGCTGGCGGCTCAGGAAAACACGATCCGGAAGTGGCCACAAAACCAGAGACTCCCGTTGTTACCAAAACACAACCTGTAGTTCCTACACCTAGTCCGGATAAAGTAGTGACAGATGAAACAGGCGAGAATGTTAACATTGCCAAGACAGTACCCAAAAAAAAACCGAAGAAGGAAAAAACAATGGTGACGGAACCCCCCCCAAAACCTGTTGAAGAGAAAGCAAGTTCAGAGTTATCAGATGCCTTGGCTCAATTAAAGTCAAAAAAGAAACATGTGGGTGAAGGCGATGGTGGCGGTGACAGAGGCGGGTCAGGGAAAGGTAACAATGGTGGTGTGGGTGATGGCTCCAGCACTGGTCATGGAAACGGTACTCCTGGGTTTAACGGCGCTGGTGGTTTTGATTTAAAGGGACGATTATTACTCCGTAAACCGGCACCAATGACAGATCCGGATGAGGAAGGAATTGTAGTCGTTGAAATTATTGTGGATGAAAATGGAAAAGTGATTAAAGCAACGCCAGGGCAACGTGGTTCCACAACATTTAGCTCCAACTTATACTCGAAAGCCCGTCAAGCGGCTATGCAGGCAAAATTTAATCCCAGTCCAACAGGCGCAAAAGATCAGCGCGGAACGTATACCTTTGTGTTTACATTGGAATAACATTCTATGAACGATTTTAAAACGTATCCGGAAACATTAGATTACATGTATTCGCAGTTGCCGATGTTTCAACGCATCGGCAGTGCTGCCTATAAAGACAACCTGGATAATACCATTGCACTTTGTAAGCGGCTCAACAATCCTGAGCATAAATTCAAATCCATACACATTGCCGGCACCAATGGAAAAGGCTCCACTTCTCATTTGCTGGCTTCCATCCTGCAGGCAGCGGGTTTAAAGGTGGGGTTGTACACGTCCCCCCATTTACGGGATTTCCGGGAGCGTATCAAAATCAACGGACAGCTCATCCCACAGCAAACCATCATCGATTTTGTAAATGCACAGCGTACTTTTTTTGAAGAGCTTCAACCTTCTTTTTTCGAAATGACTGTGGGGTTAGCTTTTGATTATTTTGCTTCAGAGAAAGTAGACATCGCTGTCATAGAGGTAGGGCTTGGTGGCCGACTGGATTCTACCAATGTCATCACACCGCTTTTATCCATTATCACCAACATCAGTTTTGATCATGTTGCCCTTTTAGGTAATACACTGGAAAAAATTGCTGGAGAAAAAGCAGGCATTATAAAACCGCATATTCCGGTTATTGTAGGCGAAACACAAACCGCTACGGCTCCTGTTTTTATTGAAAAAGCCAAACACCAACCGGCTTCCCTGTTATTTGCCGATCGCATTTATGCAGCGCACGGTGCTCAGCAAAAATGGGAAGGGGAGAAGTTGTACCTGGTGATGGATATTGAAAAAGAAGGCACTATTATTTACAAAAACCTGCAAAGTGAATTACTCGGTTTTTATCAATTAAAAAATATACCCACGGTGCT
>DASRRA010000119.1:0-23685 GCA_035696085.1 Bacteroidia bacterium
GCCTCCATAGCCGCCAGGTCGGTCACTTGAAAAAAAGATAGTGTTGTTGTCTGGAGAAAAACAAGCACTTGTCTCAATGTATCTTTTTGAATTGACATTGGTTGTAATAATGGTAGGTGCTGTAAATCCTGCCCCATCAAATGTGCTTTCATAAATATCACCAGTTCTTAAATCAGGACTTGTTCTATAAATCAGCAAGCGCGTACCGTCGGCAGATAATCCGGTGCAGGCATCATGCAGTGCTGTATTGATAATCGTATCCAATTGTTGTGGAGGGCTCCAGTTGTTGCCATTCCTTTTTGAAGAATAAATGTCTTCAAAATATTCACCAAGCGGATCTTTCTTAGGATGTACTGCGTTTTCTCTTCGGGAAGTAAACAGTAAAAAATCTTCTTTCGCATCAATCAGCGGTGCATACTCTGCATAACTTGTATTTATATCTTTTCCAAGATTTTCAATTTGCAATGATTCATTTGTATTCTTCTCAAACTCAATTGCTGTATTGCACTTTTCAATCAGGTTTTGAATTTCCATTTTGGAATGCTCCGCTTCACCTTTGATACTTTTGTATTTTGTAAAATACGCTATGGCCTCCTTGTATTGCTTGTTGAGTGAACTCAAGCGACCCATATAATAATTTGTTTCAGGAAAATGTTCCGGATCTACTCTATTAAAATAAGTAAGTGATTTTTTTCGGTAGGAACGGATATTAAAATTGCATACAGCTATTCTAAAGATAATTTCTTCATTGGTACTATCAATATGGTTCAATTGCGTGTATAACTGCAACGCATTCATGTAATCACCGTATTCAAATCTATCATCCGCTTTGATCCATAATTGCTGGTCGTGCAGGGAAGATAATTGAGCAATCGAAAAATTAACAATCAGCATAAAGCCGATAACGAATTTCACTTTTTTAGCGGAGTAGTGTAACATCACCTGTTTTATTAAATGTTTTTCCGTTACTTAATTTTACATTGGCTTTCCATATGTAAACACCTTGTTCACATAATTTACCTCTGTAATATCCATCCCAGCCTTTATCTACATTGAATGATTCAAAAATCAATTCTCCCCATCTGTCAAATATCTGAAGTTTATAGCTTGTTACACCGGATGTATATGGGAAAAATACATCATTTGCTAAACTTTTCACATCGTAGCTTCCATCACTACTTCCGATTGTACTCGGCGTAAATGCGCTTGGGAAAATAATATCTGCATCCGTTCTTATCAGTTTAGCAGCAGTATCCAAACAGCCAAATTGATTTGTTATGACTAATCGGACATTATACTCATCCAGGATGGTATATTTATGTGTTGGATTTTCCTCTTTTGAAGTACTACCATCTGCAAAATCCCAGTTATACGTTATAGCACCTTTGGACAGGTTTACACATTTCAATTCATCATACGGAAGATCCAGTACTGTTTTATTAACTGAAAAATCAGCTTCCGGTTTTGGATGAACCGTAACAATGATTGGAGTACCTATGCTATTGCTTGTACAGCCACCACCTGTCTTTACAATAAGTGTAACCGGATATTGACCCGGCAAGCTAAACAAGTGCTTTGGATCTTTTAAAGAAGAAGTTGAACCATCTCCAAAATTCCACGTCCAGTTCGTAATCGGGTCATTGATATTTCCTACAATAGAAGAATCCTGGAATTGTATATTGCCTGGAGCACATACTTCACTCGTATCTCTCTTTGTAACCAATATTGGTTGTGGTGTAATTAAAATCCGGATGGAATCCGTTACAGCTGTTCCACATTCATTCGTAACTTTTACAACATAGGTATTGGGTTGATATAACGTCACTTTAAATGGTCCTGGTGTTGTTCCCAAATTGTTATTCCATTGATACGTTAATTTTCCGGTAACTCCAGTTGTCTTGACAGATAGTGGTGTACTTTGTCCCGGGCATAATGGTGAGTTTGCAACCACATCCACATTTGCATCTGTTAATGAATACATCAACACTCTGGCTGTATCCGGAATACCGGGGCAACCATTTAAATCATAAGCGGTAACTGTATAAGTTGTTGTCACAACCGGTGTCGTTTTCAATTCTCCAAAATTCACTGAATCCATTGGGTTCCAGATATAATAATAATTACCAATACCTCCCGTGGCAGTGGCTTTGATAATTGCTGTATCGCCTGGGCAAATTGTATCATTTAGAATTGTTTTTGTAATCACCTGTGTTGGTTGTGTTATGGTTGTATCTTTCTTAATTTTACAACCATTGATATCTGTAATCACCACCCGGTATTTTCCGGCCTTTAAATGTATTGCACTATCTGCATATTGTTTTGGTGATGTGTTCCATTCATAGGCGTATGGTAGTGTTCCTCCTTTTGTATTCATAGTAATGCTTCCAAGTGTATCGTTAAAACAGTTGTTGTTTTTAATTTTTACAATAGAGGTAACTAATGGGTTAGGCTGATCAATTTGAATGGAAACAGATGCCGTACAACTTTGCTGATCCGTTAAATTAACAGTATACGTTCCAGCCGAAAGGTTTGTATTTGACGTAGAGCTAGTGTTAATCGGTAACCAGAAATAAAAATAACCTGGCGTTCCACCGGTGGCTTCAACCGTGGCTGTTCCGTTTTGCTCATTGTAACAGGTTACATTTGTAGAGGATACCAGTTTAAGATTTAGTGGATCTGGTTCTTTCACCACACCTAATACAGATGCTTCACACCCCAATGAATCGATAATCGTTGCCGTATATATACCAGCTACCAGATGTTGTGCAAGCAGTTGATCCCCTCCATATGGCGACCAGTTAATTTTAAATGGTTGTGTTCCCTTGGCTATATCCAACGTAATGAATCCATCATTTTTTCCGAAACAGGAAACACCTTTAATGATGGACATTTTGGGTTCCGGGCCTGGAATATCTGTTAGTGATGCATTTAATGTGAGCGCACATCCTTTTTGGTCAACGATGTCAACGCTAAATGCTCCGCCTCTTAAGCCAAGTATGGAAGCTTGTTTGGAAGAATCGGGTGACCATAAATATTTATAAGGAGGCGTACCACCCGTTACTTCGGATATAACGGATCCATTTGCAAAACCGCAGGTTGGCTGCGTTAAGATGAGATCACCTTTTAGTAAAGGAGGTTGTGTAATCGGCACCGCAATATTTGTTTCACATCCATTCGCATCTTTCACCTGAACAAAATAGTTATTTGCTTTAAGATGTGTTGCTATTGAATCTGATCCACCTGAAGGTGTCCATTGATACGTATAATTTTTTGTACCGCCTGTTACACTAACTGTAGCGGAACCATTGGATCCGCCGAAACAATTAATATTGGTGGATATTGAAGTTGCCTGAACTCCAGTTGTTGGTTGATTCAACGTTGCTATTGCAGAAGTAGTACAGGAATTTGCATCCACAATGCTAACAGTATATGTTCCTGCAGGAAGATCACTTACTGTTGGTCCGTTTGCACCCGAAGGCGTCCATGTGTATTGGTAATTTGGTGTTCCACCTGTTACTTCAACCGTGATAGATCCATTTGTTTCACCAAAACAATTGATATTAGTCAAGCCAGTAATGAAGGAACGCAAGGTATCCGGTTGTGTTATTGTTTCTAATAATGTTTGTTTGCAATTCTTACTATCTGTTACTTCTACCGTATATGTTCCAGGTGATACGTTTGTGATAGCAGGAGTTGTTTGCAAACCAGGCGACCATTTATAAGTATATACAGGTGTTCCCCCTCCAGCTGTTACGGTTATTTTTCCATCATTCTTCCCAAAACATTTTAAGGTTTCAGAAGTTACTGATAAAGACAGTTCATACGGTTGTTTAATTGCAGGGTCCGTCGTATCAGCAGCTGTACAACCATTTGCATCTGTTACAGAAATAGTATAGCTGCCTGCCGGTAAATTTGTTGCAGTTAAATTTGTTCCGCCTGAAGGAAGCCATACATAATTAAACGGTCCTTTGCCACCTGATAATACAGCTGTTGCCGTACCATTCGAACCTCCATAACAGGAAACGTCAGTTGTATTTGTTATTTGAATAGATGGAGCTTGTTCTCTATTCACCGCAATTGTAGCGGAACTGCTGCATGAATTTTTATCTTTCACTAATACTGTATATGATCCTTCATTTAAGCTATCAGCTTTGTTAGAAGTACTCGTATGTGCAAGCCACTGATACGTGTATGGAGAAATACCTCCTGATACGACCACACTCGCATTACCATTTGGTAAATTACATGTTGCATTTTTACTTGCTGAAGTTATCACCACCGGGTTAGGCTGATCAACTGTGATAGAACTTGATAATGTACAACCTTTAAGATCCGTAACATCTACGGTGTATGTTCCTGCAGGTAAGTTCGATAATTTTTGTCCGTTGATATTTCCAGGAGACCATTTGTACATATAAGGTGCTGTACCTCCTAGTGCAAGCGCAGCCACGTTCCCATCAGACCCTCCATAACAGGATGTTGTTTTTTTCGATAAGGTTAAGTACAATGCTGTAGGTTGGTTGATGGTGTAATTCTTTTTGACAATACAACCATTCGCATCCTGTGCCTGTAATGTATACGTACCAGCTGCCAGATTTTGAATCGTTGTGCCCGTCGATCCAGTAGGAAGCCATGTAAATGTATAACCCGGTACACCACCAATTGCTGTAACACTGGCTGTTCCGTTACTTCCTCCGTTGCAACTTACAAGTGTTGTTGTAATGTTTGGTTCAATTAAAGGTGGTTGTAAAATATCAGGGCTGGTGGTTGCTAAAGATTGACAACCTGCAGAATCCTTTACTACTACCGTATAGCTTCCTGCCGTTAAGTTAATTGCGGTTGTTCCATTTCCGCCGTGTGGCAGCCATTGATAGGTATATTTACCTGATCCCCCGGACACACTCACTTTTGCTGATCCGGTTGAATCACCATAACACTTAACATTCACCACTGCAAATATAGTTGGGGTTGGAATACCTTTATCTTTAATATTCACACTTGCTGAATTTTTACATCCATGCGCGTCTGTCACCCATACGGTATACGCCCCTGAAAACAATCCAGTAGCTGAATCTGCAGTTCCGCCAACAGGCGACCATAAATACGTGTAGGGTGCATTCCCGCCGGTAACAGTCGCTTTTGCAGTACCATTCGCTTTAAAGCAAGCGGCCTCCACTGTTGTAGTACTAATAATTATTTCAGGCGGCTCATTTACAACAACAGCAACTGTACTTGTACAACCTTTGGAATCGGTTGCTGTAACAGTATATGAACCCGCACTTAAATTTGTCGCTGTTGCACCTGTTTTATTTCCCGGGAACCAGCTGTAGGTGTAAGGGCCTGTACCACCATCTGCAACTGCTGTTGCGGTTCCATCAGCTCCTTCGAAACAGGTTGTTATGTGTGATGTAGCTGTGACAGAAAGCGGTTGAGCAGGTTGATCAATCACGACCGTATTTTGCAATTGACAATTATTTTTATCAGTTACCGTGAGTGTATACGTTCCTGCTAAAATATTAAATATTCCATCAGAAGTATAATTACCAGGATTCCATACATAGGTGTAATTTGGTGTACCACCTGAAGCAACTGCAATCACGGCTCCATCGTTTCCACCAAAGCAATTCACATTACTCTTCGGATCAAAAATAACACTCAATGGCGCAGGCTCATTGATGGTAGCAGAAGTATTCACCGTACAACCTTCTGCATCGGTCACCACCACGGAGTAGGTTCCGGTTTGCAAATTTGTAACGGTCGCAGTTGCGTCATTTGTTTGCCATAAATATGTATACGGTAAGGTTCCACCGGCAGGTGCAACGGTTACTGTTCCATCATTCAAATAATTACATGTTTCATCTGTTGCTGTAGCGATTGCCGTTAACTTTAATGGTTGCGTTATGGTAACTGATTTGGATGCTTTACAATTCAAACTATCTGTGATAATCACCGTGTAGTTACCTATCTTTAATCCGTTGATATCTTTTGTTTTTATTCCATTATTCCAACTGTACGTATAAGAAGGATTTCCGCCTGTTACATTCGCTACTGCTGTTCCATCCATACCACCGTTACAAGACACATTTGTACTTGTGATATTTATCGCAATTGGTAAAGGTTCCTTTACAACTGCAATAAGATCGGTTTTACAATTACTTGCATCCGTTACCGTGACGGTATAGGCTCCGGCAGAAAGACCACTAACTGTTGCTGTTGTTTTATTTATTGGCATCCATAAATAACTATAATTTGGTTTACCTCCTGTTCCAACCGCTTTTACTGTACCGTTTGTTCCACCTGCACAATATACATCTGTTGTCGTAATGGTTGCTGACAGCACAGTGGGTTCGGTAAGCGTAACTGATTTGGTGTTTGTACAACCATTTTTGTCTGTTACGGTAACCGTATACGTTCCTATTGGAACATTGGAAAGCTTAGCTGTAGTTATATTTCCCGGTAACCATAAATATGTATAAGGCGCTGTACCACCTGTAGGATTAGCTGTTACCGAACCATTGCTACCGCCATTACAGCTTACATTGACTGTATTTATAAAATTCACATTTAATAATGCAGGTTGTGTAATGGTTGCAATCGGTGTAATTGTACAACCTCTTAAATCCTTTATTGTAACTGTATAAGACATTGCAGGTAAGAGAGTAACAGTAGCTGTTTTCACGTTACCAGGAGACCAGGTGTAGGTATAATTAGGTGTTCCACCCGATACTGTAACCGTAGCGGTACCATTGTTTAATTCAGCACATGTTTCATTGGTTGTTGACATGACTGCAGTTAAAGCAGTCGGTTCATTTATCAAAGTTGAACTGCTCATTGCACAACCCAATTTATCCGTAACTGTAAGCGTATATGCCCCAGCAGAAAGTCCGGAAATATTGGGAGACGTCACCCCCGTTGGATTCCAGCTGTAGGTGTAAGGTGGAACACCTCCTGAAGTGGATGATGAAATAACTCCATCATTCTTTCCAAAGCAACTAACAGGCGCAATTGAAAAAGAAGTCATAATTTCTGCCGGCTGATTAATTGTATGTGTGGTAACAACAGAACAATTTTTTGAATCGGTAATTGTAACTGTATATGTTCCCAAACCAAGATTTGCAATCGGAACAGCTGTTTGATTACCAGGCAAGCATACATAATTATAAGGTGCTGTTCCACCTGTAGGTGTTATGCTTATTTTTCCATTACTTGAACCAAAGCAGGTAATATCCGAAGCGCTTGCATTTACTGCAAGTGGGTTGGGTTGTGTAATGGTTGTTGTTGCGGTTGTCGTACATCCTTTCAAATTTTTTACTGTTACAGTATAAGTACCAATAGTTAAATTTGTTGCGCTCGCGCCTGTTTGCGCTGGTACCGTACTCCAGAAATACGTGTATGGAGGAAAACCATTTGCTACACTTGCGGTTGCAGTTCCATTCGCATCTCCATAGCAACTTGGTTGTGTATTGGTGACGGAAACTGTTCCTTCAAATCCTGTAAATATTATTTCCATAGAATCCGAAGCAACGTTGCACACACCATTATTAGTAGATGTTAAAACCAGTTTCACTTTTTTATTGGCGATATCAAGGCTGCCCGGTATGTAGGTCGCATTTAAAGTTGTTGCATTTGGAGAGAATGTTCCGTTACCAAGTGTTGTCCAAACTCCCGTTGTGGTATTTCCTACAACTGTTCCATTAAGAATGGTGTTGACAGGTGTACAAAAAGCCTGATCTGGTCCTGCATTTACAACAGGAGACTTCACTAGAATTATCTTCACGTCAGAAGAGCTGCTGCAAAGACCCTTGGTAATCGTCCATTTCAAAACAACCGTATCTCCGGCAAGCAATCCGGTTATTGTTGAAGTGGGCGATGTTGGTGTTGTTATCGTAGCAGTACCTGAAACGAGCGTCCATTTACCGGTTCCAACAATAGGTGTATTTGCAGCGAGTGTTGCAGTTGTTGTATTACAAATTGTTTGATCCGATCCTGCATTGGATGTTGTTGGCTGCAAATCAACTTTAATCACAACATCGTCTGTTGATGGTGTACAAGCTGTGTTTGTTATTGTCCATCTAAACGTATATGATGCACCGGGTGTAGTTAAACCTGTAACCGTCGTTGTTGCCGCATTCGGATTTGTAATTGTTGCCCCACCCGAAACGACGGTCCACTTACCGGTTCCAATGGTCGGCGCGTTTGCTGAAATAGTTGCAGATGTTACACCACATACAGTTTGATCAGGACCAGCATTGGCCTTGGTGGATGTATGCGAGATACTTACAACCATCGTATCTGTTGCAGCTGAACAGGTTGCATTACCGGTTGTTGTCAATATTAAATTTACCGTTCCTGCTGCTGTATCAGCAATGCTTGGTTTATACGTTGCGGTTAAAGTAGTTGCACTCGGTGTAAATGTACCGGTTCCCATCGTGGTCCATGTTCCTCCTGTTGCATTGGTAACACTACCTGCTAAAATCACTGAACCCACCGTAGCACAAACTGTTTGATCAGGTCCTGCATTTGCAATTGGTTTTGGATCAATTGATATGATTTTTGAAATGGTATCGCCACATCCCAGGTTGGAAGTTAATGTAAGCAACACTTTGTATTTACCGCCGGCTGAATATGTATGTGTTGTATTGGCAGAAGATGATGTGCTTCCATCACCAAAGTCCCAATTATATGTGATAATTACGTCGTTACTGGTGACAGTTGATGCTTGTGTAAACGTCACTGCATTGTTTACACATTTCGGTGCATTGTGTGTGAACCCTGCTTTGATTGTTACAACGTTCACTAAAGCAGTTGATGTATCCGCACAATTCGTTTTGTAACCGGTAATTAATTGTGCTGTATAGGTTCCGGCAGCAGGATAGGTATATGATGGAAAATTAGCCGTGGAAACGTCTGTTGTTACAGCAGGATCACCAAAATCCCAATGCCAGTTATTTCCGGTACTTCCACCATAATTTTGAAAATTCACGGTTTTGACATTACAGGTAGTAATAGGTTTTAAGATGGCGCTGATCAACGGAGGACAGTTTACGACATTGAATTGAAAATCACGAATGGTTTGACTCATGTATTTTCCATTCCTGTATTCTTTCACCATTATACCCACTACAAATTGCCCTAAGGCACTTGGTGTTCCTTCTAATAAACCAGTTGACGTATTAAGTGTAAGCGGTGAACCGCCCAATGGATTTGCAGCTGAGTAACCATTCACCCATTTTATCGGTGTGAAAATCGCTGTATTATTGCTGAAAGTGGGGTCCAACGGACCAACATTGTTATCTCCGTCATAAGGTGTATAAAATGAATATACTAATGAATCGCCATCGATATCTGTCGCAGAATGATCATATGAAAATGGAGTACCGGCGCAAAGGAAAAGTGGAGGTATATTGTCATACGAAGGATCGCTGTTTGGTAAAAAGTTTCTACCATATACGTTGATATTGTCAAACCTGTATATTTCACTGGTTGAGGAGGATCCATCGTAGCGCACCCGTATAAAAATCTGGACGGTACTTCCTTTCAAATTTGTTTGAACCGCAGTGGCACCGGCATTAAAATCATCCGAGATCGCGCCGTTAGTTGCAAAAGGAGTCAAAGGACCCCCATCCAATTTATAAAAAACTTTTATAGAATCTCCGGATTCAAAATCTCCGGATTCACTTAAGGCGGCACTTAAATCAACGCCATCCGTATACGAAGCAATATTAATTACCTGAGACATCCAGTTTTGAACGGCATTATTTTTTCCGGTAATTTCAAATACATTACTTTGAACACTCGCCGACGAAGGTGCTGTAGCTCCAGCTGAAATACTCCATGCAGTTGTACCATTATCAACGGTGGTCCCGTCGGCAAATGTAAACGTTTCCGTCCAGTACATATCCGTACCAGGAATGTCGGCATAAAATGTTTCACCAATACAATTACAAGATGCATTCACTGCATTTGTCAAACTTAAATTGCGGGCTGTTTGCTGATAATATAAATGATATCCCCCGGGATTGGGTGGTAAATTATTCACTGTTTTTGTATAAATTCCTTGCTCAGTGCAAGGCATTGGGCTTGGTGGAGTTGCACATTTATCCAGGTTGGACGGAACGGCAGTAACCGTTCCGAGATTAATAGAAATATCTTTCGAAGGAGAAAAGGAAGCACCGTTATATCCGGCCACGGTAATGTTTACACTTCCCGGAAAACCAGCAGTACCAGTACCACAATCCCGGTATAGTTTTAATGTGATCGTGTAACTTGATCCACCATTGTAAACATAGGTCAGCGCTCCACCTACAATATGTGTTGAAAACAGTAGACTTGGAATGGAAATTAAAAAACAAATGAACGCTATTTGTAATTTCTTTATCATGCAAACTTTAAACTTATCGAATTTATACGTTTTTGGCTCATTTTCGTTGCAAAAAAAATCAAATCCGGAATTAAAAGCTGCATTTATGAATCTCAAAATTGACAGGCAATTGAAGGGTGTTCTTACAAAAAAAACAATACAATTTCAAGATCACTTTTCGTTCAACAATTTTTATTATTTTCTTAGTATCTGATAATCAATTATCCATCGATCTTATCCCCGCACTTAGCTTTATTAAATCGGAAATTGTGGAGAAACGGATTTTCAGAAGATTAAAAAAATGCCGTTTTACTCCTGAATACAGCATTTTGTTTCAAAAAAACTCCAAATTTTATTTGGGTAAAAAAATATGAAACGTGCTGCCTTCATTAATTTTGCTTTTGGCCACTATAAATCCATTGTGATTCTCTACAATTTTTTTGCAAATGGCTAAACCAATACCTGTTCCAGCAAATTTACTTCTGTCATTCAATCGTTGAAAGATAACAAATATTTGATCTGCATAATTCTGATCAAATCCAACTCCGTTATCCTCTACCGTAATTTTAATATAATTTTTTCCTTTTGCTTCTTCATTGATGCCATGCAGCTTTAGTTGACTGGCAGTGACTTCGACACAGGAAATTTTAACAACCGGTTTTCTTTCTGAAAATTTCAACGCATTCCCCAGCAAATTATAAAACAACTGATTCATTTGAATAGGAATAGCTTTCACAACCGGAAGTTTTTCCATGTAGAACTCCGCTTGCTTTTCCTTTATCAATAATTCAAAATCCATTTTCACATTCTCAATTATTTTCGAAAGATCTGTTTCCACAAATTCTTCGTCCACATTCGATACTTTTGATAAATTCAGAAGATCCCGAATTAATTCCGACATTCTCAACGCTGAACTATTGATCTTTTCCAGGTAAACATGTTCTGGTGCATCTTTATCAATTTTATTAAAAAGTAATTCTGAAAATGTTTGAATTTTTCGCAACGGTTCTTGCAAATCATGACTGGATACGTACGCAAATTGCTCCAGCTCCTTATTTGTTTTTCTTAACTCTTCGTTTGCCATCTTCAACTCAAGTGTTCGTTCTATTACTTTGTTCTCCAACACTTCCTTCGCATTTTTTTGCTCGTTGATGTTTACAGAAGATCCGATGTATCCGAGAAAAAACCCTTCTGCACTGTATCGTGGAACAGCATGATCCATGATCCAAATATAATTACCTTGCTTATCTTTGATTCTCAATTCATGTGTGTACATCGCATGCGATTCATACGCCTTTATGAATTTTTGTGAGGTTGCCGGGTAGTCATCCGGGTGAACTATAAATGTCCATCCTTTCTTTAACCCTTCTGCTATTGACAAACCTGTCATGTCGCTCCAGCATTTATTCAAAAAAATACAATTTCTTTCCCTATCTGTCATCCATATCATAACCGGAGCAGTATCTGCCACAGCTCTGAATCGCTTCTCACTTTCCCGTAATGCTTGCTCCGCATTTTTGAATTCCGTTATATCCATCATAATTCCGATCATGCGGATAGGGATATTTTTATCGTCATACAATACCTTCCCCTGGGTGCGGATCCAATGCAGTGTTTTATCAGGCCAGATTATTCTTGAATCATAATTGTAAACTGCCGTTTGCAATGCTCTATCAAAAGCCCTTTCCACTACCGGGTATAAATCTTCAGGATGTATGTGATCATGCATCAGCTGATGCGTTAATATTTTATTTGAATCATAGCCAAGTATTTCGGCAAACCGGGGAGAATGTGTTAATTCAAAGGTGGCAAGGTTAAGATCCCAGGTTGCCAAATTTGTAACTTCTGTTGCTAATCGATAGTGATCTTCACTATCACGTAATTTTTTATCGGAGCGTTTGTTTTCTATACTTGTGTTTAAAACATTTATACCGTTCTCCAATTGTACCAGAATTGCCTTAAAAAAATTCATATAGGAATCTGCAAGTTCAAGATACGGATTGAGGCCAATCATGAGTATAGCTACCGGATCAGTTCCGGCTTTCTGCCTGACGGGAAACAACAGCGAGTTACTTATTTTACCCTTAAATTCTTCGACCTCATTGTCTTTTAAAGGTTCATTATGATTTAGCACTATTATATCATTCGAGAAAATAGCTTTATTAAAACTGTTTGCATGATAGTCGTGAACTGTCAAGTCAATTTGATTTGGCACCATCTCATGATTGTCTGGCAACCCTATATGTGCAACCCGCTCCGCCTTTTTCAAATTTTTGCTTAGCATATAAACCGTAGCGTAAGGAATATCTCTTTCAGCGGTTTTAAAAATCGATATCGCTCCTTTCAGAATATCATCCATTGTTTGTGCCTGGGAAACACTTTCAGAAAGTTGTGCTAATAATTTACCGCGTCGTTTGTTTAACACTTCAGCGGTTGTTTCGCGCAACGTACAAAAAACACCATTTATCGTATGGTTCTCATCAGGTATCGGTGTAAAATTACTGGAAAAATAAGTTTCTTCGATAAAGCCATTTCTATTGAGAAGCATGAATTGATCATTGAGAAAGGTTGATTCACCCTTTTTCAAAATGTGCTCTTCGAATATTGGTCCAAGAAGGTGCCATAGTGCAGACCAGGATTCTTTACAAGATTTACCAAATGCAGAAGGGTGGTTCGTCCCAATAAGCTTGCTGTAAGCCTCATTGTAAATTTGAATGAGTTCCTTTCCGAATAAAACGGTTAGGGGTTGTGCGGAATTCAAACAAATAGCTATCGCTGTAATCCGGCTTTGGGGCCACGTAGAAACCGGACCAAGCGGTGTGTTGGCCCAGTCAATCTCATGAATTAATTTTCCGGTCTCATTTTCTGTGACCGGGATTTTTATTTCAGGAATAGTGCTCAAACGTTTTATGTTTAGTTGTAATGAAAAATCAAATCGACTCCTCCACTGGCAAGCTAATAATAAAAGTACTTCCTTTATTCACGATACTTTTTACACTGATAAATCCTTTATGTTGTTCAACTATTTTTTTACAAATGGCTAACCCGATTCCGGTTCCTTTATACTCCTCACCGATATGCAATCGTTTAAACATTGTGAATACCTGATCCGCATATTCCTGCTCGAAACCTACACCGTTATCTTCTACATTTATTCTGCAATACTTTCCAATTTGATTCAAGTGAGGGCTTTTAATTGGTTCGTCTAACTTTGCACTAATTTTTACGACGGGTGCTATTTCTTTTTGGGCGTATTTTAAAGAATTACTAATTAAATTTTGAAACAGCGGCTTTATCAACTGCGGGTGAACATTGAGTTTCGGTATCGTTTCAACTTCTATCCTGGCTTCTTTTTCAGAGATTTCAAATTCCATATCGGATAGTACTTCCTCAATGATCAAATTAATATCTGAATGTACCATCTCTTCTTTTTCAAACTTCAATTTGCTGAATGCAAGAATGTCGTTTATCAAATTCTGCATGCGCTCACACGCCAATTGCATTTTGTCAATGTATCGTTTTCCTTCCTCATCCATATCAGCCGAATACTTCATGCTGATACGCTCACTGAAAATCCGGATCTTTCTCAAGGGTTCTTGCAAATCATGGGAAGCCATGTATGCAAAACGGTCCAATTCTTTATTGATGGATTCCAGCTGATGGATGTTTTCAAGCAACTGCTTATTTAATACATTCACTTTTTCCTCAGATAAAATCCTTTCTTTTATTTCCTGCTCCAAATTTTTATTGATACCGATCAGTTTTTCTTCCTGTTGCATCAATTGATGATTCTTTCGATATAGTTCTGCAAATATAGCCACCTTGGCTCTAAGCAATTCCGGTTGAACAGGTTTGTAAATATAATCTACAGCACCTGCTTTGTAACCTTTAAACATATTTTCATCCCCATAGCTGTGAGCCGTGATAAAGATAATAGGGATATGTCTTAATTTTTCGCGATGATAAATCATGGAAGCTGTATCAAACCCATTTAACTCAGGCATTTCCACGTCCATTAAAATAAGCGTAAAATCCAACTCTTTCAGCAATATTTTCAACGCTTCTTTTCCAGAAGACGCTTTCACAAGCTGATAGCCATCCTGCCATAAAATACTTTCCATAGAAAGCAAATTATTTTCCTTATCATCTACTAATAAAATTTTTATTCTTGCAGAGAGCATTTATATCACTATTTATTTATGAAACCACATCCTCATCATGGAGAGTAATTGATCCATCTTTAAAGGTTTTGTAATGTAATCGGAAGCACCTGCTTCCAGGCATTTTTGACGATCCCCTTTCATTGCTTTTGCTGTTACAGCTATGATGGGTAATGAATTATTTTTATGTTCCCGTCTGATTTTTTGCATGGTTTCATATCCGTCCATTTCCGGCATCATGATATCCATCAGCACCATTTCAATATCCGATGATTCATTCATCAATGCGATGGCTTCTTTTCCACTTTCAGCGGTAATCACGTTGATGTTGTATCGTTCAAATACGGTTGTAATTGCAAATAAATTTCTAACATCATCATCTACAACCAATACTTTCTTTCCGGATAAAATATCACCCTTCATGCGGATGTTTTCCAACATCCTTCTTTTTTCAACGGAAAAATTGGAGTAATTAACGTGAAGAAACAGCATCGTTTCTTCCAATAAACGATCCAAGGAGTTTACATCTTTTAGAATGATACTACTTGATAATTTGTTGAGCTGTGATAATTCCTGCTTACTAAAATCCCTTGCAGAATAAATAATAATCGGAACAAGCACATTTTGTTCGTGTTTCATGCGCTTAATCAGGTCAAGCCCTGAAATATCAGATAGATTATAATCCAAGATAATGGAATCAAATGATTTCCCTTTCAACAATTCCAACGCTTTTTCACCATTTTCAGCTACTGTTATTTCAATTGTTTCTTCCTTCAGTAGCTTCACCAGCTGGGAAGATTCTACCTCATTATCCTCTACAATCAGTAATTGCCGACTCTCTTTAGAAGTAAATTTCAAAATATCCGAAAACAAATTATTCAACGTTTCATTGGAAAGTGGCTTCAGTAAAAAGCTCCTTGCCCCCCGTTTTAATGCAAGGATTTTATTTTCCTCACCAGATATTAAATGAATAGGAATATGCCTGTAGTTTAAATCATTTTTCAGCAGATCCAATACTTTCCATCCACTGGTATCAGGAAGTTTTACATCCAGCGTGATTGCTATTGGTTTAAAAAGTGCAACAAAATTGAAGATCTCGGTATAGCTGGTGGCAACTACTACTTTTAATCCATTTTCATGCGCACGATCAATCATGATTTTTCCAAAATTCAAATCATCTTCAATGACCAATAATACTTTATCATTGGGAGAAATACTATTTCTGTCATCACCAGATTCATTGATCATTTCGCTGATCAAATCCAATTTTCTTGGTTCTCCGATCTCGCTTGTAATTTTAAGAGAGTTTAAAATTTCATCCAGCGCCTGAGGTTCCTGCTTAAATAAATCTGTTGGAAGTGGTGTTGCAAAATGGCCTGTTTCTTCCACTTTATCCATCGGTAGGAATAGTGTGAAAATACTTCCTTTACCTGCTTCGCTCTCCAATTCAATTGTTCCACCAAGTAATTCTGCTAAACCACGACTGATGGATAAACCTAAACCTGTTCCACCATACTTACGACTTGTTGATCCTTCAGCTTGTTGGAATGCTTCAAAGATGATGAGTTGTTTATCCTGAGGTATACCGATACCAGAATCAATAATCGAAAACGCCACAACCTGGTTAGATTTATCCAGCGAACTGTTTCCATGTTTCCATGCTTTCTTTGCATTGTAAATTTTCAGTATAACTTCTCCTTTTTCTGTAAACTTAAATGCATTTGAAAGTAAATTTTTCAAAATCTGGTTCAAGCGTTGAGAATCGGTGTCAAGTAATTCCGGCAATTCTGCATCTGTTTCAATTTTGAATTTTAGATTTTTTGCTTCTGAAATCGGTTTGAATGTGGTTTCCACAAACGAAGTAATTTCCGAGAAACGAATGGTAGAAATATTTGCTGAAATAAAACCAGATTCGATTTTGGAAAGATCGAGAATATCATTGATCAGTTGCAATAAGTCATCACCACAAGAGTGAATGGTTTTTGCATACTTGGTTTGTTTTTCATTTAAGTTACCTTCTGCGTTTTCGTAAAGCTGCTGTGCAAGAATCAGCAAGCTATTCAGAGGGGTACGCAACTCATGAGACATGTTTGCCAAGAACTCTGATTTGTATTTGGATGTCAATGTCAGCTGTTCGGCTTTTTCCTCCAATGATCGTCTTGCTTCCTCCACCTCTTTATTTTTTGCCTCTACCTCATTCTTCTGTTTCACGAGTAAGAATGCTTTATCCTGTAACTCATCGTTTGTTCGTTTCAACTCTTCCTGCTGAATTTTCAACTCCCCTGCCAAGGATTGCGATTGCGTTAACAACTCTTCGGTTCGTGTATTTGTTTCGATGGTATTCACCACGATACCGATACTTTCTGTCAATTGGTTCAGGAAGTCTAAATGCGTTAAGCTGAATGAATCCAAAGAACCCAACTCAATCACCGCTTTTACATTGTTTTCAAACAATACCGGCAATACAATTAAATTTGCTGGCTTTGCTTTACCAAGCGCTGAACTTATTTTTACATATTCTTTGGGAACATTGCTTAAGATGATACGTTCTTTCTCCAATGCACATTGTCCAACCAGCCCTTCACCGATTTCAAATTCAGTAGGGATATGCTTATCTGATTTGTAGGCATAGGCTGCAAATAATTTTAGTTTAGGGGAATCCGTTTCTGAAGATAAAATATAAAAGGCCCCGTAATGCACATTTACAACTTTTGCCAACTCTGATAAGATACGTTGTGCTACTGTTTGCAAGTCTTTTTGCCCTTGTAACATTTGCGTAAACTTTGTTAAGTTGGATTTTAACCAGTCTTGTTCCTGGTTTAGTAAAGTTGTTTCACGCAGGTTGGTGATCATTTGGTTGATGGTATCTTTCAACTCTTCCACTTCCCCTTTTGCATCCACACGAATGTTTCGGGTTAAGTCACCTTTCGTTACCGCCGAAGCTACTTCGGAGATGGAACGAACCTGTGTTGTTAAATTTTCTGCCAGCTGATTTACGTTCTCTGTTAAGTTTTTCCAGATACCTGAAGCACCTGGTACACTTGCTTGTCCACCGAGTCTTCCTTCAACTCCTACCTCACGCGCCACGTTGGTTACCTGGTCGGCGAATAAGGCGAGTGTCTCAATCATTTCATTAAATGTATCTGTTAAGTTGGCTACTTCTCCTTTTGCATTGATGGATAATTTCTGACGTAAGTTACCAGATGCAACGGATGTTACCACCTTCGCAATACCGCGCACCTGGCTGGTTAGGTTGGTTGCCATCATGTTTACAGAGTCGGTCAAATCCTTCCAGGTTCCGGCTACACCTGCTACATACGCTTGTCCACCCAGCTTTCCATCGGTACCTACCTCACGGGCCACACGCGTTACCTCTGATGCAAAGGCACGCAACTGATCCACCATTTTGTTAATGGTATTTTTTAAATCGAAGATCTCTCCTTTTACGTCCACCGTAATGGTTTTGGAAAGGTCACCATTCGCAACGGCTTTTGTTACTTCGGCAATGTTACGTACCTGTGATGTTAAGTTACCGGTCATCTGGTTCACAGAGTCCGTCAAATCCTTCCAGGTACCCGCTACACCAGGTACGAATGCTTGTCCTCCCAACTTACCATCAGTACCAACCTCACGCGCCACACGGGTTACCTCGGATGCAAAACCGCGAAGCTGATCCACCATCGTGTTCAGGGTTTCTTTTAATTGTAAGATTTCCCCACGTACGTCCACCGTAATCTTTTTGGATAAGTCGCCATTCGCCACGGCAATCGCTACATCGGCAATGTTACGCACTTGTGCGGTTAAGTTACCCGCCATTTGATTTACGGAATCGGTCAAATCTTTCCAGGTTCCCGCTACACCAGGTACGTGTGCTTGTCCTCCCAGTTTACCATCGGTACCTACCTCACGCGCCACACGGGTTACCTCGGATGCAAAACCACGAAGCTGATCCACCATGGTGTTGATGGTATTTTTTAATTCCAAAATTTCTCCTTTTACATCCACTGCGATTTTACGCGACAAGTCACCATTCGCTACCGCTGTTGTTACCTCGGCAATGTTACGTACTTGTGATGTAAGATTGGATGCCATTTTATTTACAGAGTCGGTCAAATCTTTCCAAGTTCCTCCAACACCCGGTACATAGGCTTGCCCACCCAATTGTCCTTCCGAACCAACCTCACGCGCCACACGGGTTACCTCCGAACCAAAGGAGTTCAGCTGATCCACCATTGTGTTAATCGTATTTTTTAATTCCAGGATTTCTCCTTTTACATCCACCGTAATTTTTTTGGATAAGTCACCTGTCGCCACGGCTGTAGTTACCTCAGCAATGTTACGTACCTGCGCAGTTAAGTTGGATCCCATCTGATTTACAGAATCGGTCAGGTCTTTCCAGATCCCATCCACACCTTCTACCGTTGCTTGACCACCAAGTTTTCCTTCCGAACCTACTTCACGTGCTACACGAGTTACCTCCGAACCAAAGGAGTTCAGCTGATCCACCATCGTGTTGATCGTATTTTTTAATTCTAAAATTTCTCCTTTTACATCCACCGTAATTTTACGCGACAAGTCACCTTTCGCCACAGCGGTTGTTACCTCGGCAATGTTACGTACCTGGCCGGTTAAGTTACCCGCCATCTGATTCACAGAGTCTGTTAAGTTTTTCCAGGTTCCACCTACACCTTCCACCGTTGCTTGTCCGCCTAGTTTTCCCTCTGTTCCTACTTCTAGTGCCACACGTGTTACCTCTGATGCAAACGAGTTCAGCTGATCCACCATCGTGTTGATGGTATTTTTTAACTCCAAAATTTCGCCTTTTACGTCCACCGTAATTTTACGCGACAAGTTTCCTTTTGCAACCGCTGTGGTTACCTCTGCAATGTTACGAACTTGTGCAGTTAAGTTGGATCCCATCTGGTTTACAGAGTCGGTCAACTCTTTCCAGATACCACCTACACCTTCTACCGTTGCTTGTCCACCAAGCTTTCCTTCCGAACCTACTTCACGTGCCACACGGGTTACCTCCGAACCAAAGGAGTTCAGCTGATCCACCATCGTGTTGATCGTTTTTTTCAACTCCAAAATTTCTCCTTTTACATCCACTGTAATTTTACGCGACAAGTCACCTTTCGCAACAGCTGTTGTTACCTCAGCAATATTTCGCACCTGCGCCGTTAAGTTACCCGCCATTTGATTTACAGAATCTGTCAAGTCTTTCCAGATCCCTCCTACTCCTTCTACGGTTGCTTGTCCACCGAGCTTTCCTTCCGAACCTACTTCACGTGCCACACGCGTTACCTCTGAACCAAAAGAGTTCAGCTGATCCACCATCGTGTTAATTGTATTTTTTAATTCTAAGATTTCTCCTTTTACGTCCACCGTAATTTTACGAGACAAGTCACCATTCGCAACGGCTGTTGTTACCTCCGCAATGTTACGTACCTGGCCGGTAAGGTTGGATGCCATTTGATTTACAGAGTCCGTCAAATCTTTCCAGGTTCCTGCAACACCTTTTACCTGTGCTTGTCCACCTAGTTTCCCTTCGGTACCTACTTCAAGTGCTACACGTGTTACCTCCGATGAAAAAGAGTTCAACTGATCCACCATTGTATTGATGGTATTTTTTAATTCTAAAATTTCTCCTTTTACATCCACTGTAATTTTGCGTGATAAGTCACCCTTGGCCACCGCCGTTGTCACCTCTGCAATGTTACGCACTTGCGCGGTTAAGTTACCCGCCATTTGATTTACGGAGTCAGTCAAATCCTTCCATACACCATCTACGCCTTTTACTTTTGCTTGTCCACCCAGCTTTCCTTCTGAACCTACCTCCCTTGCCACACGCGTTACCTCTCGTGTAAAAAGGTTCAGCTGTTTTACCATGTCATTTACTTCCTTTGCAATACGTGCAAACTCACCTTGTAAGAGGTGGTCACTTATTTCAATGGGAATTTGTTGAGAAAGATTTCCTTTTGCTACCGCAGAAATTACACGATCAATTTCGTGAATGGGGTAAGCCAGATCGGAGATGAGTGCATTCAAGGCATCCACCCCTATTTTCCATTCACCCTGTGCATTCGGTAGGATAATGCGTTGATTTAATTTTCCTTCTTTACCAATACTTTGTTGTGCCTTGGTAAATTCTTTTATTAATTTTTTGTTATTGGATATAATCTCGTTGAGGGTATCACTAATTTTTCCGCTGAGGCCTACGTTGTTGATGGGCATCTTCACGTTGAAATTTCCGTTTTTGATTTCGGTCAGGATATTCAACAGCTCCACGGCATCTACGGATTCATTCCCCTGGAGGCGATCAAAATTAATTTTTGCTTTGGAAGTTGATTCCTTTGTGAGCTTCGCTTTTTTGACCTTTACGGGCGCTTCCATCATCACCAGATCTATGGAAGCCGGTCCCTTCTTTTTTTTCTTTGATTTTATAGCCATAACACGGGGAGTTAGTGAACTATAAAGCTAAGACCTTTATGTGAAAGTATTGTTAATGTTGATAAATAGAATAGAGTTGGGGATTTTATTGCCGATCAGATTTGTTTCAAACAAGGTGCCAGTTTAATTTATCTATGCGTTATACCTTGTAACTCTAAGACTTCTTATACACTACTTTTTTATTCATAATACTGGAAAGTGCTTCAGCAATCTGAGTCATTTCGGGTTTATAACCGTGGTCTTCAATTTCAACGACGTTCTTATTGATAACGAGATTCAAGATTAAATTTGAATCAAACTCACAACTCCAATTCAATCGTTGGATCCCAAAATACGTTCTTAAAATCTCTCACTTTATTGTTCACCACTTTCACTCCTTCTTTTTCCAACAGCTCTTGCATTAAAGTAGGTGTTGCAAAATGATGCTTGCCGGTTAGTAATCCGGCACTGTTTACGACACGATGCGCAGGTACTTTTGGTTTTTGTGAACCAGCCATGTGCATGGCCCAACCTACCATACGGGCTGAACGGGCAGCTCCAAGGTATTTTCCAATAGCTCCATAACTCGTCACTCTACCTTTGGGAACAAGACGTGCCACTTCAAAAACATTTTTGAAAAAATCGGCATTCTTTTTTACATCGTACATGATTCTAAAAAATTACAACTGAAATTTTAAATAGCATATTTTAAATCCAAGATCAGAAAATTTCTTTTCGTAATAGGTTTTGATAGTTGTGAGGGCTTCATCGCGCTTGTTCTCGACTCCGCTTGAACTGACATTGACTCTGCTCGAAGTGACATCAGCATACAAATCGTTGGTTGAATCGATCAGCTTCAATTTATTTTCTGCAACCACCTCTTTGGTGTATTCATAAAACGGTTCGTTATCTGTTTTTAAATTCACATAACCGCCTGGTTTCAAAATTTTCTTGTAACGATTGATGAACATCATATTTGTTAACCTATTTCTCACCCTCGTTTTTTGAGGTTGAGGATCCGGAAAGGTGATCCAGATTTCATCCACTTCATGATCGGAGAAACAGGATTTTATAAAATCAATCCGTGTACGAATGAAGGCCACATTGCTCATCTTGTCCTCAATAGCTGTTTTTGCGCCTGTCCAGATACGGTTACCTTTTATATCCACACCAATAAAATTCTTTTCCGGAAAACGTTTGGCCAAACCAATAGTATACTCTCCTTTTCCACAACCCAATTCCAACACAATAGGGTTATTATTTTTAAAATATTCGTTTTTCCATTTTCCTTTCAAAGGAAGTCCATCTTCTTTTGATTGCTCAAAAGAGAGAAAAAAACAATTTTCAAATGCGGATACTTCTGCAAACTTTTTTAATTTTCTTTTTGCCATGCTATTATTATTTCAAACAGTATTTCGGCTTATCGGAGCAAAGCCTTATTTTTACAAAAATAAGCATTAATGCGGCAAAAAAAACGGATATTGGTTTGTCCTTTGGATTGGGGGCTGGGTCATGCAACACGCTGTATTCCTATTATCCAATTGTTGCTGCAGAAAGATGCAGAGGTCCTGATAGCCGGCAGTGGACGATCACTCTTACTCTTAAAACAAGAGTTCCCGCAACTTGAATTTATTGACTTACCGGGTTACGAGATTACCTATGCAAAAGGCTCACTGGCCCTACAGCTATTTTTTTCCATTCCTAAAATTTTAAAAGGAATAAAGAAGGAACATGAGCTATTAGAAGAAGTTATCCATCAAAAAAAAATCGACATAGTAATTTCGGATAATCGTTTTGGTTTGTGGAGCAACCAGATCAAAACCGTTTTTATCACTCATCAATTATTGATCAAATCTCCACTGGGAGAATATGTATTGCATCGCATCAATTTAAACTATATAAAAAAACATACAACCTGCTGGATACCTGACTTTGAAGATGAGCCCAATCTTTCCGGTGATCTTACACATACCTATGCGTTACCGGAAAACGCCGTTTTTATAGGCCCTCTATCGCGCTTCTCTTCTGCTCTGCCGGTTGCTTCATCTACAATTATTTTAAAAAAAGCATACGATGTACTCGTAATCATTTCCGGCCCGGAACCTCAGCGAAGTATTTTTGAAGAATTAATTTTAAAACAAGCAGCAACACTTCCATTGAATTTTTTATTGGTGAGAGGTGTTACAGAAAAAGCCGCAATCCTAGAAAGGAAAGGCAATATAGACAGCGTCTCCCACTTACCATCTTCAGAAATAAAAACTGTTATCGAATCTGCGGGCATTGTCGTATCCAGAAGTGGTTATTCTACACTAATGGATTTGGTGGTATTGCGTAAGAGAGCCATATTTGTTCCTACGCCTGGACAAACGGAGCAGGAATATCTTGCGGAACGTTGTCTGAAAAATGGAACGGCTTATTTTGAACATCAATCGGAATTTGATTTGAAAAGAGCGTTGGAAAAAGGTAAAGATTACAAAGGTTTCGAAAAACCAGTAGCTGATATATTTTTAAAACTCCAACAACAACTGGAGTTACTTTTAAAATAAGCAGGTAATACTATACGCGTATACCAATAATTAAAATATCATCCGTTTGATCTTCACTCGTCATCTTCCATTCTTCTATGGCTTTATTGAGTGCCTGCTCCTGTTCCTTCATAGACATCTCCTGAATGGATAAAAGAATATTTCTAAATCGGGGATATTTTAATTTTTTTCCGTTCGGTCCACCAAACTG
>DASRRA010000120.1:0-12294 GCA_035696085.1 Bacteroidia bacterium
TAACAATGGCTGCAACAACGGGAACCATGACTATTGACCCGGGTGCAAGCAGTTTCTACAATTTAACGATTTCAGGTGCCGCTACATTTAATAGTGCGAATAGCATTACCGTTGCAAATGATTTTACAATTGCTAGTGGTAAAACATTTAGAATTGCCAACTCCGCACATACGCTAACAATTGGTGGTAACTGGACAAGCTCCGGTAGCTCCTTTACGCATGGAAGTGGAACAGTTGTTTTTAATAAAAATGCTGGAGCAGCTTCATTAACTACTGGTACCGCTGGTGCTGGCGGAGAAACATTTTATAATTTAACTATTCAACAGGCATTAGCTTCTCCGGTTTCTAACAAAACACAAACATTAACAGGTAATTTAACAGTAGCAGGAACATTATTGGTAACAAGCTCTAAATGTACATTCTCCTGCGGTACCGGAAACACAGTTAACCTGAACGGCACATTCACTTACGGAACAGGGGCAACATTTGCCGGAGGTAGCTCTACAATTAACCTGAGCGGATCCTGGTTGAATAATGTAGGTGCTGCATTTAGCTGTGGAACAAGTACTGTCGTGTTGAACGGCGCAAGTGCACAAACCATTACCAGAAGTACAACAACAGGAGAAACATTCTACAACTTAACGATTTCAAATGCTGCAGGTGTTACTTGTGCAAAACCAATTGTGGTGTATGGTACATTAAATATGTCCAATGGATTATTGACAACCACATCAACAGCTACTCTTACAATGAATGCAGGTAGTACAGCAACTGTTGGAACATCTTCCAGCTACGTGGTAGGACCAATCCTTTACAATGTTGCTGCAACAGGTACCACTACTATCAACTTCCCAATTGGTAAATCTACATCCTGGAGACCGGTTGCATTAGCCGTTACACATTCAAGTGCAGCTTCAGCAACTTATACTGCAGAGATGTTCAATACAAGTGCAAAATCACTGGGTTATTCAATTAATGGTTCAACTATTACAAGTGTTTCTCCAATCCGATATTGGCAAATTGATCGCTCTGGTGCAGCTAATCTAACAAGCGCTACTGTTACGCTTTATTATAAGACAACAGGAGCTCCCGACGTAGTAACGGACCCCTCCAACTTGAGAATAGCAAAAACAATAGGCGCCGGAACTGTATGGAACGATGTGGGTGGAACAGGATCCGCATCTGGAACTGGGGCTATCACTTCCAGTTCGTTTACAAGCTTCAGCAAATTTACGCTGGCAAATGCGGCAGGTGGATTGAATCCATTGCCAATTGAATTGGTGAAATTTACAGGTACACCTCAAGCTACTACCGTAAGCCTGGATTGGACAACCATGTCTGAGGTCAACAACGATTATTTTACGGTTGAAAAGTCAACCGATGGATCCAGCTTTGAAGAAATTGGGAGAGTAGCCGGAGCTGATAATTCGATCAATGAAAGAGATTATCAATTGGTTGATAAAAAACCGGTAACTGGAGCAAACTACTATCGTTTGAAACAAACGGATTTTGACGGTGAATTTACCTATTCAAAAATCATTACCGTGAATTTTGGAACAGATCCTGAATTATCCATCTCCACTTATCCAAACCCCGCTTCTCCAACTGAAATTCATGTGAGCGTTTCCGGAACGGATGGTCAGGAAGTAACAGTTATGATGAAGGATGTTCTTGGAAAAGATTATTACAACAGAACTATATCACTCGACAATGGTAACAGAACGATGCTCATTAGCAGCAAGGAAACCATAGCGCCAGGTGTTTACTTCATTATAGTAACGGCTGATAATAAAATGTATAGCCAACGGATAATTGTGCAGTAGGCCTACGCTAAAGCTACGGCCTACGCGGTAAGGCCAAAGGTTTTTAAAACCTTTGACGTTTTCCAGAAACACTATTCACCCGACAGGTTTTTAAAACCTGTTGGGTTTGTTTTAATATAAAATTCCACTCGATTGTTTTAGATCCGTATTCATATCCTTCATAGCCCCGATTGCAGCGGAAAGCTTTGCCGAAGTTCCAGCCTATGCCGAGGCTTCGCCTGGCGCATAACGTAGGCAAACTTGGAGCGAAAAGCGGGAATATCGGTCATGAAAAGTGATAAATATTCGCAGCTAAAAACAAAACCCAACGGGTTTTAAAAACCCGTCGGGTGAATACGAATCCAAACGTCAAAGTTTTTTAAAACCTTTGGCGTTAACTACTTTTTCAACATCTTATCTTTTTCAATCGCATCAATCAATTCACCTAGTTGCTCCACATCCATATGTTTGGCTTTGATGATTTTATTTTCATCAAGAAGATAAATATAGGGCGTGGTTTGTATGTCATAAATTTTTTTGATAACGGCCCGTTTGTAATCATCGGGTTGATGCACATTGATCCAGTCGAGTTTGTGTGTCAGTATAAATTTTTTCCAGGCTCCTGGTTTTTCCTCCGTAGCAATAGCATACACACGTACACCCATTTCTTTTAATTTGGTATCATACAGCTCTTTTAGTTTAGGAATTTCTTTTTGACAATGTCCACAGTCTTCATCCCAGAAAACAACAACGATGTATTTTCCTTTCAAATCGTACAAGGAAGAAGGTTTGTTAATAGAATCAAGCATGGTAATCGGCGGAGCCTTTTTTCCAATTAAGATAGGTTCTAATGTCAGCGCACGTTCTACGATTTTTTCCAATTGTGTTGAATCAACCCAATATGCCTGATGCGTCATGTAATATTTTTTAACCATGTGTACAAAGATGGCATCTTGTCCCATAATTTTGGAACTTTCATAATGTAGGGTTAACCAGTATACCAGATATTTGAAAACTTCCGTATTGTTTCTTCCCTTTTCAACCAGGTAATCACAGGCACTATTTAATGAATCAGGTACAGGAGAATTGAGGTTTTCTAAATACTGTTTTATCTTGGGATGAAAAAAAGGTGTGCGCAACATGCGTTCATCATTAAAATCAATGTTGTCAAAAAAATGTGTTTTGTAATAACGAAATTGAAACAAGGAATCTATTTTTCCATTTGGTAACAGTGGAGGCTGCGGAATGTCAACTTCTTCATTGGATTTGAATAATTTAACAACAAAACTTTCGGGATGATTTTTTGCATAGATGTCCCGGAAACTTCTTACCTCCGCATCAATCTTTTGTATTTTTTCGGTGATTAGTTTAATGGAGTCTTTATTCTTTGTTGATTTTAAGGCTGCACGTAAAGGTTCTGCAATTTTTCCTTCTGTCATCATGAATCGCTGATAGTCATAGAAAAACTCATTTTCTTCTGAGCCTTTCACTTTCATTTTTGCAACACAATCAAGTGTATCGGTTTCCATTGTAAAATGCTGATTTTTATCAATGATAAAATCGAAATATTTTCTTCTTTCCGGAGGAAGCAGGAAGTAAATACCCTCAGGATATTTGGTTGATGGATTAAAAAGCATTTCACCATTGGCACCTACTTTTGCCGAATCGGTTATGAAGTATTGGTCACCATAATAATTAACCAAATTGCAGGTGGTACCTTCTTTAAAACCTTTTACCGTAATTTTTATACTGGCTCCTTCGGGATCACCTTTGGCTAACAGTAAAGATGATAACAATAAAAATGGTAAAACACGTATTAGCTTCTTCATTCGAAATGGATTTGGGAGTAAATACTTTTTGTAAAGTTATTATAAATTTTTTTTGGAACGGGCCCTTTTAAATACAAAAAAAATGCCCAACAGGCTTGTTGGGCATTTGAAATTCTATTTTTGAACCTGCTTTTTTTCTTTCTCTTTTTCCAGCATATCAATGATGGTTTCCACCTGTTCCGTATCAATATGTTTGGCTTTAATGATTTTGTTTTCATCCAATAAATAAATATAAGGTGTACTGATTACATCATATATTTTCTTTGTAACGGCTCGCTTATAATCATCCGGCTGATGTACATTGATCCAGTTTAGTTTATTATCAATAATAAATTTCTTCCAGTCTTTCACTTTATTTTCTGCTGCAATCGCATATACTTGCACACCCATTGCTTTTAATTTTTTGTCGTATAGCTCTTTTAGTTTAGGGATTTCCTTTTTGCAATGTCCGCAGTCTTCATCCCAAAAAACAACAACTGTATATTTTCCTTTTACATCGTATAAGTTTACGACTTTATTGGTGCTGTCTATCATAGAAATTGGAGGCGACTTCTTTCCAATTAAAATCGGGTTTAAGGTATAGGCACGCGCTGTGATCTTTGCAAGCTGCGCAGAATCTACCCAATAAGCCTGGTTGGTGACGTAATATTTTTCAACCATGTGCACAAACACGGCATCCATTCCCATTAGTTTGGAGCTTTCATAAGTTAGTGTTAACCAGTATACCATCCATTTAAAAACTTCCGGGTTATTGCGTGCTTTCTCAACCAGGTAATCGGCTGAAACATTTAAAGAATCGGGCATTTGCACGGTCATTTTATCCATGTATTGCTTTACTTTCGGATGAAACACAGGGCTTCTTAATAAACGATCGTCATTGAAATCAATGTTGTCAAAGAAATGTGCTTTGTAGTAATGATAAGGGAATAAGGAATCTTTTTGTCCGTTTGGTAAAGTTGGTGTTTCTGGAATATCAACCTCTTCCATGGCAGTAAATAGTTTCGCGATAAAACTTTTTGGATTTGCTTTGACAAAGTCCTTCTTGTAGTTTCTAACTTCGGTATCAACTTTTAAGATTTGATCCGTGATGTTTTTGATGGAGTCTTTATCCTTTGTTTTCTTTAATTGCTCACGAAGAGGCTCAACTATTTTTTGTTGCGTGGTGATGAATTTTTGATAGGTAAAGAAGAAATTATTTTCTTCTGATCCTTTTACCTTCATAAATTTAATATAATCTGTAGTGTCCGTTTCCAGCGTATAGTGCTGTTTTTCGTCCATTACCAGGTCGAAATATCTACTTCCTTCCGGGATCAATAGATAAACACCCTCCGGGTATTTATCTTTTCCTTTGAAAATAACTTCTCCGTTAGGGCCAACTTTTGCAGAATCTTTTATGTATTGTTTATCTCCATAGTAATTACCAAGAATACAGGTACTTCCAGGCTTAAATCCTTTTACTACAATTTTAATATCATGCCCTTCATCATTTCCGGCTATCGCTGCAAGGGGCAATAAGAATAACAATGTCAACAAAGTTTTACAAAAAGTTTTCATAAGTCGATTCAGTTTAAATGGTATGGCTTGTAAAGTTAATTAAATTTTATTTGGATGGAGGAGGAGGTGTTTTTCTGTTTACAAACTCAACTTCCGTCGCTACCGTAATTTGTTTTTCCTGTACTTTTAAATCGCAACTCAATGCATGTGCATATACTACTGCTATTGTATTATCGGGCATTGGAAAGGTAAGCTCAGTACCAATAGTTAAAGGACCTTCAAAGATGAAAGGTGTCTCAAAATATGTGGCCAGGTTTACATCCCATAAGTGTTTAATAGCTCCAAGAAACATAATGTTTAAAGGAAATTTTGCTTCTGTAATTTCAATGTAAATCAAATTCGTTTGTGGTTCATAACAGACTTCCACATTTCCTGTTACATGCATGACATAATCAAATTTACCCACGGTTACTTTTGCATCCGTAACAAAATCGGCCCTATTATTATGAAGTTGTATGCGTGGATTGATGAGCTGCCATGTATAGGTACCTTCAATGAACAAAAACGAATAAGGCGCTGTTCCTTTAATATCGCCTAACGCTGCAAATATTTTATTGACTACAGGTTCTTTTATAGTTATTGTTAAATCTTGTGTTTGTGCGCTTAACCGGAGAGAGAAAATAAAGGTTAATGCGAATAGAAATGATTTAAATTGCATGCATTTTATTGGTGTTATAAAAATACGTTTTATTGACAGAAAAGATTGTCAAAAAATGTTAAATTACCTGACAGGTTTAAGTTAATACAAGGAAACTAACCTGCTATTTGTAATGAAAACTATAAAAATAAACCTGTCAGGTTTAAAAATCACATTGAAAAATTTAAACCTGACAGGTTCATCTTTATTTCCTAATAACTTAATAATTAAAGTTAGTGCACCTCAGTCCCACAAACCTGTCAGGTTGCGTTTACTATGTTCGGCGTAGCGTCTCGCTACGTCGCGGTACCCCAGGCGTCTCGCCTGACTTTATTCTTCTTTAAACTCCGAAATAAAATGAAACTTAATATCTGGATTTTTTTCTTCTGCCATTTGCAAAGCCCAGGCTGATTCCGCCAAAAACACGGGCCGTTCTTCCTTATCCGTGGCCATGTGGTGGGCTTTTTCAAAAATAAATTCCTGTAATTTTTTCTTGTCTTTGCTGCTGATCCAGCATGCCTTGTACAAGGAGATGTGTTCAAAATTACAGCTTGCGGTGTACTCACTTTTTAAGCGGTGCTGAATTACCTCAAATTGCAGGGCACCAACGGTTCCCAATACTTTTCGATTGTCTGTTTTTTTTGTGAATAGCTGCGCAACACCTTCGTCAGTCAATTGCTCCAATCCTTTGTTCAACTGTTTTGTTTTCATGGGATCCGCATTCGCTACGTATTTGAATAACTCAGGCGAAAACTGTGGGATACCTTTGAAATTAAATTTCTCACCTTCTGTAAGTGTATCACCGATTTTGAAATTACCACTGTCATATAAACCGATAATGTCGCCAGGAAAAGCTTCATCCACCACGTTTTTATCTTGTGCCATAAAAGCGGTAGGGTTAGAAAATTTCATACTTCTGTTTTCACGTACATGAAAATAATTCTTGTTGCGTTCAAATTTTCCAGAAACAATTCTTAAAAAGGCTATACGATCACGGTGTTTGGGATCCAGGTTAGCATGTATTTTAAAAATGAAGCCACTGAAATTTTTATCCAATGGATTGATCTCTTTTTGATCCGTCATTCTTCCTCTTGGTGATGGTGCAATTTGAATAAATGCATCCAGCAACTCACGTACACCAAAGTTGTTCACAGCACTTCCAAAAAATACAGGAGATACCATGGCTTCCAGGTATTCACTTTCATCAAATTTAGGATAACCAGCTTCCAGCAGCTCTACATCACTTCTGAGTGTATTGGCATAATCTTCACCAATTAATTTGTCCAGTGTACCATCCTTCAAATCCTTTATTTCAATGGAGTTTTCAAGAGTTTGTTTTTCACCCGGATTAAAAACGGTTAAACTTTTTTCATATAAATTATATACCCCTTTAAATGTTTTACCCATGCTGATGGGCCAACTCAAGGGGCGTAAATCAATTCTTAATTCTTTTTCAATTTCTTCTAATAAATCAAAGGGGTCTTTTCCTTCACGGTCCAATTTGTTGATGAACACAATTACCGGGGTATTGCGCATGCGGCAAACCTCCAATAATTTACGGGTTTGAGGCTCCACCCCTTTGGCACAGTCGATCAGCATGATTACGCTATCTACAGCAGTAAGTGTACGATAGGTATCTTCCGCAAAATCCTCGTGGCCGGGAGTGTCCAATAAATTGATTTTAATTCCTTTGTATTCAAACCCCATTACAGAAGTTGCCACAGAGATACCACGCTGGCGCTCAATCTCCATAAAATCGGAAGTGGTATGCTTCTTAATTTTATTGGATTTAACGGCACCGGCTGTTTGGATAGCTCCTCCAAACAACAGGAGTTTTTCGGTCAATGTAGTTTTACCGGCGTCGGGATGGGCAATGATACCGAAACTACGGCGTCTTTCTATTTCTTCTTTAATGGTCATTGAGTGTATATTCTGAGCCGGAAGGGCAGGGGTTGATATATACTAAAAAACCCTGTTCGCGAAAGGCGAAAAGGGTTTCCTGTAATCTATTGTAAAAATTATTGTTTTTTCTCAGTAATACGAGCTGCTTTACCAGTTAAGTCACGTAAGTAGAACAAACGTGCTCTGCGAACAACACCTACTTTATTGATTTCAACTTTATCAATATAAGGAGAGTTAACTGGGAAGATACGCTCTACGCCAACGCTGTTGCTGATTTTGCGAACTGTAAAAGACTCCGTAATTCCAGCACCTTTGCGTTGAATAACAACACCTTGATATTGCTGAACACGTTCTTTTTCACCTTCTTTAATTTTATAATGAACAGTCACTGTATCTCCAGCTTTGAACTGTGGGTGATTGGTTTTTAATCCCAATTGCTCTTCTGCGTATTTTAATAATAAGCTCATAACTCTTTGTTTTATAATATTTTAGACTTAGTATCCTCTAAAAAGGACTGCAAATATAAGTTATTTTTTCAGATTTACAGCAAATTGATAAAAAAAATGCGGCGCAAATGCCAAAGGTCTTTCAGACCTTTGACATTTAATTAATAGCTTCGGTATTAATGTAGGTTGCAATTGGAAAAATCTCCTCTAAAATGTCAAAGGTTTGAAAGACCTTTGGCATTAATCCAACAAATCGGGTCGTAATCTCCTAGTCCTTTCTAAACTCTGCTCATGCCTCCAATTCTCAATATTGGCAGCATGACCAGATAACAGAATATCCGGTACTTTCCAGCCATTATATTCTGCAGGCCGCGTATAAACAGGTGGCGCAAGCAGATTGTCCTGAAAAGAATCGGTAAGTGCCGAAGTTTCATCCGAAATGGCACCTGGAATCAGGCGGATAATGCTGTCACTGATCACCGCTGCCGCCAACTCCCCACCGGAAAGCACATAATCCCCAATGGAAATCTCCCGGGTTATGAAATGATCCCTAACCCGTTGATCCACACCTTTATAATGCCCACATAAAATCAGGATATTCTCCTGCGTACTCAGCTGATTGGCTATTTTTTGATTTAAACGCTCCCCATCCGGAGAGGTGTAAATAATCTCATCGTACTTGCGCTCCGCTTTCAATGCATTGATACAGTTGGCGATAGGCTCAATGCTCATCACCATGCCAGCCCCCCCTCCAAATGCATAATCATCCACACTCTTTTGCTTATGCGTAGAGTAATCACGAAGGTTGATTAAATTAACCTCCACAATGCCTTTATCAATAGCCCGTTTCAAAATGCTATGCTGAAATGGGCTCTCCAGTAACTGTGGTAAAACGGTAATAATGTCGATGCGCAACGTATGTACTATTTAATAAGTAATATATTTTGGTGCAAAGATATTAATTTTCAGAGATTCGGCAGATTAAACCCAGTGCATCACCGGACAGGTTTTTAATCCCGATAGCTATCTTGACTGTTGGGCTTGGAGGTTGATAAATAGATGATCCGGTAATTTATAGGTCCCGGCTCAATTCTTTCCTAGCCCCGATTGTAGCGGAAAGCTTTACCGGCGCGGAGCAGAGGTAAACTTGAAGCGAAAAGCGGGAACAAAGGACATAGAAAGCACTGAACAACCGCTTCTTAATTTTTTAGAAGCGAACTTTTTTACCTTTTTATTACCCATATTCCCGCTTTCCGCTGCAAGTTTGTTTACGCTAACGCTTCAACAAAGCTTTCCGCTACAATCGGGGCTAGGGAGGATATGCATCCTGATCTATAAGCAATCGGATCATATCTAAAAATTCCAAACCCAACAGGTTTTAAAAACCTGTCGGGTGAGTAACTCCAATTTCGCTACTAATTACTATATTTGTCCACCTCAAAACGCAAATTTTATGACAGCTGTAAGACACGATTGGACCGTTGAAGAAATTTTAGAAGTTTATAATTCTCCGTTGTTGGAGCTTATTCACAGAGCTCAGTTGGTACATCGTGAATTCAATGAGGCCAATGAAGTTCAGGTAAGTTCACTGTTATCCATTAAAACCGGTGGTTGTGCGGAAGATTGCAGCTATTGCCCACAGGCAGCACGATACAATACCGGCATTGAAGTTCATAAATTAATGACCGTAAGCCAGGTGATGGAAGCGGCGGATAAAGCCAAAGCCGGCGGTGCATCCCGCTTGTGCATGGGTGCTGCGTGGCGCGAAGTACGAGATAATCGTGATTTCGACCGTGTATTGGAAATGGTGAAAGGTGTGAATGCAAAAGGTATGGAAGTATGCTGTACTCTTGGAATGCTTACCGAATCACAAGCGCAAAAACTGGCGGATGCCGGTTTATATGCCTACAATCACAACATTGATACATCTGAAGAAAGCTATAAAAAAATCATTACGACGCGTACGTATGATGATCGCCTGGATACAATTAAAAATGTACGTAAAGCAAAAGTATCGGTATGCTCCGGTGGTATTATCGGATTAGGTGAAACCACAGAGGATCGCGTGAAAATGTTACAAACATTATCATCCATGGAAGTTCACCCGGAGTCAGTACCTATTAATGCATTGGTACCTGTTGCCGGAACACCATTGGAAAATCAACCACTTGTTCCGATCTGGGATATGGTACGTATGATTGCTACTACCCGTATTGTGATTCCAAAAACCGTTGTTCGTTTATCAGCAGGTCGCACACAAATGAGCCTGGAAGGACAAGCACTTTGTTTTATGGCGGGTGCCAATTCCATCTTTGCAGGAGATAAATTACTGACGACTCCAAATCCTGATTTCAATTCAGATATGCAAATGTTTGAATTGTTTGGATTAAGTCCGCGTAAAGCTTTCAAAGGATCGCAACAACCCGGAGTGAAAGAAACGACCGAAGCGGTTGCATCATAATTTTTATCATGACCTTTGCTGCAGATTCTACTTTACAACAAGCCCTTCAAAAAAGAATAGAACTGGATGCATTACGCACCTTGCGTACGCCCAATCAACTGATTGATTTTTGCAGCAATGATTACCTGGGTTTTTCACGTTCAGCTATTTTGGAACAAGCAATAGAAGAAGAATGGGAAACCCTACCCATGCACTATAACGGTGCTACAGGCTCCCGCCTCATTTCAGGAAATACAATATATGCAGAAAACCTGGAAAATTTTATTGCCGCTATTCATGAAGCAGAAGCAGGGTTAATCTACAACTCCGGATATGATGCCAATGTGGGTTTGTTTTCCGCACTTGGCCAAAACGATACAACAACAACCTTTGTGTATGATGAATTAATTCATGCATCCATTCATGATGGCATAAAACTATCGCGCTCCACCGCTTATTTATTTAAACACAATGATCTCTACCATTTAGAGGAGCGTTTAAAAATTGCAAGAGGAACCGTGTATGTTGCTGTTGAAAGCATTTATTCTATGGATGGAGATCAGGCTCCATTAAAAGAAATGGTAGAGCTTTGTGAAAAATACAATGCCAATTTAATAGTTGATGAAGCTCATGCTACTGGTATTACAGTTAATCAGGGTAAAGGTTTGGTGCAATTGCATCAGCTTGAAAAAAGAGTGTTTGCACGCATTCATACCTTTGGAAAAGCGATGGGCTGCCATGGTGCCATTGTGGTAGGGTCTTCCTTATTACGATCATTTTTGATCAATTTTTCCCGCTCCTTTATTTATACCACCGCATTGCCGATGAATAGCCTGGTGGCCATTCATCAGGCGTATAAGCTATTGCTGAAAGATAGTAGCAGTATACAGTTATTATTTAAAAATATTGAATTGTTTAAGCAAGGTATGTCGTCCATTCATAAAATAAAGTTAATAGAAAGTGATAGTGCCATTCAATCCATTATCATCAAAGGAAATGAAGCGGTGAGAAAATACTCCAAAGAATTGGAAAAGCAGGGCTTGGATATTCGTCCTATATTAAGTCCTACTGTCCCTAAAGGGAAAGAACGCCTCAGGATTTGCATTCATGCATTTAATACAGCGTTAGAAATAAATACACTTGTAGATTGTATACGCCAAACACAGCCATAAAATGTACAGTGCCTTATAAACTGAAGCTTAGTGTAGACTTAACCAAAATCATTTAAGCTGCGTTTAATTAATCAAAAGGAAAAATGAAAACAATATTTGTAACAGGTATAGGAACAGATGTGGGTAAGACAATAGTATCTGCAGTGCTTGTCGAGGCATTGAAAGCAGATTACTGGAAGCCTGTTCAAACAGGAAGTTTTTTTTCAAGAGATACTACAGAAGTAAAACGCATTGTAAGCAATACCAAAAGTCAATTCTTCCCGGAGAGCTATTTATTGAAACAACCCATGTCGCCACATGCTGCGGCCGAATTGGAAGGGTTGGAAATTCAGATCGATCAGATAAAGTTACCTGCAACAAACAATCACTTAATTATTGAAGGTGCCGGCGGATTGATGGTACCATTGAATCGTAAATATTTTATGATTGATCTCATAGAAAAATTTAACGCTGAAGTGATACTTGTCGTTAAAAATTATCTGGGAAGTATCAATCATACCTTATTATCTGTG
>DASRRA010000121.1:0-3988 GCA_035696085.1 Bacteroidia bacterium
TCTATAAAATAAGAAACATCATTGCTATCCGGTGTATAAAACCCTCCGTCATTTCTGTAAACAGTGAGCCTTACCCGGCCTCCTGCCCCAATATTATTTTTCAGGGCCAACTCCATAATGGCTGCTTCTAAAAATGATTCATGAAGTAAAGGGTGAGGTTGCATTTTCAGCACTTGCATGCCTATTAGCAAGCGTTTTAAATGCTCTTTTAAAAACTGGGGGCGATGATTGGCAATACGAATGGACTCGAATAACGCATCTCCATAACGGAAAGAACGATTATTAATCATAATTGCCGCTTTGGAAGCTTCAGAAATGATTCCGTTATTATTGATGAATTGTCCCATTTTTCAATTTATTAAATGCAAAATTACCAGTTAATCGCAAATGATAGAAATTAGTTTCTATTTCCTATTTAATTCTATTAACTACTGTCTTTAATGAAGCATTTGAAGGAATCAGAATCCCCTCTACGCCTCCTTTTCGGGCTGCTTCCACATCTCTGTCCTTATCACCTATAAAGTAGGATTGTTTAGGATCAATATTAAACCTAGCCAATCCTTTTTCAACAAATAATGAATTTGGTTTTCGGCAAATGCAGTTACAAACATCGGGATGGTGCGTGCAATAATAGATTTCCGAAATGCGGATGCGATGTTTTTTAAATTCATCCATTAAAAATGAATGCAAACATTCAACATCCTCCTGCGTGTATAACCCTTTTGCAATGCCGCTTTGGTTGGTGATCACAATCAACAAAAAATTTTGATTTTGCCATTCCTGTAAAACTTCCATTACATCTGGTAAGATCACAAAATCCTCCAAACGGTGTGTGTAACCACGCTCTACATTGATAACGCCATCCCTATCTAAAAATATAGCTTTATTCATCTCTAACCAAAAATTTGCTTAAAAAATAGAGTCCCCAATTCGGGTTTCAAAACAAGTGTAAAGACAATCCCAAAAATAGCCCCCCAGAAATGCGCATCATGACCTATATTACTTTGCCCACGTTTTCCTAAATAATATTCAACTCCTAAAAAGATGATCCCGAAAATGTAGGCAGGCATTGGAATAGCAAAGAATATATATATTTCATTGGTTGGCATCATCAGAATGCACGCGAACAAAACCGAAGAAACTGCGCCTGAAGCTCCTAATGCGTTGTAATGAATATCATTTTTATGTTTTTCGTAACTATATAAAGACGACATAGCTAAACCACCTACATATAATAAAATAAAAAATAGAATCCCTTTTTCATTAAAATAGTAATCATATAAGGCTTCCACATTTTTACCAAAACCATATAAAGTAAGCATGTTAAATCCTAAATGCATATAATCCGCATGGATAAGTCCGCTTGAAAAAAAACGGTACCATTCCTTACGATGGCGAATTTGATACGCATTGAACATCAACCTGTTTTTCACGGAATAGTTATCCATCGCGTAAAGAGAAACACCAACAGTAATAACAACAATAATTAATGTGATCATAAAACTTGCAACTAGTAATTTAAAGCACTCGTGGGAAAGAATATTGAATTAAAAATACAATTAAAAATAGTTAGATTCAATCTATTTAGGGATATTTAAAGCAATCGCCGGATTTTCAAGCCCTGTTATTTTATATTGTCCAGATAGGTACCTTTCATGTGTGCTGCCGACTGATTTTTAGGAATACTCAACGATTTCCAGTTGCCACCTTTCAGGTGTTTCGCCAAAAACACAATCTGTCCGATATGATAACAGTAATGGGCTGTTTGCCGGGTTAGCGCTTGCAAAACGGTTAGTTCTTCCTGGCGTATGGTGATCTTTTTTAACAAATCATCTTCTTTCAAAGAATTCAGCGTATCAAAAAACACGTTCCAGCCCGTATCCCATTTTTCCATTAATTGTGCGCGTGTCTCTTTTCTATCAATAAACTCTTCATCCCGGTTGCGATTAGGCTTTTCGCCATCCGTAGTTAAAAAATCTGTCCAGCGTGAAATCATATTTCCGCTAATATGCTTAATGAGCAGCGCAATGCTGTTCGACTCTTCATCCAGTAGAAAATGAAAATCGGACTCTAGGTCCAGCTGCGCGAATGATTTTTCTGCAAGCGCTTTATAGTTTTTGAACACGCCAATGGTGGTTTCCAAAAAATGTTTTTCTACTGTCATTTGTTTTTTGTTTTTGCTTTTAAAATTAAACGGAGCGACTGATCAAATGTAATATAGTTCCAGGCCCAGTTGATGAAAATAAGAACCTTATTTTTAACGCCAACGATGGACATTAAGTGAACAAACATCCAAACCATCCATGCAAACACACCATGAAATTTAATTTTACCTAAATCGGCAACAGCTTTGTTTCTGCCTATCGTAGCCATAGATCCCAGATCCTTATAAGAAAATTCTTTTAATGGCTTTTGATCAAGCATGCTTTTAAAATTCTTCGCCAATAAATTTCCTTGTTGGATGGCTACCTGAGCCACCTGTGGATGTCCATTCGGGTAAGCTTCTTCGGTCATGTAAGCCACATCACCGATTGCGTAAATATTGGCGTATTCATTCACTTTATTATAACGATCCACCAAAATTCGATTGCCTCTTCCAATTACTTTTTCATCCAATCCCTGCAGTTTGTTGCCAATGATGCCAGCCGCCCATACCAAAGTATTGCTTCTAATGGTGGCTCCGCCCTCCAATGAAATGATTTTTCCATCATAATCTTTAACACGTGTATTGCATTGGAGGTTTACACCCAAATTGCGTAAGTATTCATTCGCTTTTAGAGAAGCGCTTTCTGAAAAAGAACCCAATACTTTCGGTGAACCTTCTAACAGATACACTTGCATTTTATTAAAATCAAGTTCAGGATAATCTTTTGGTAGCACATGGTTTTTCATTTCCGCCAGCGTGCCTGAAATCTCTACCCCTGTCGGCCCACCACCTACTACCACAATATTCATCAGGCCTTCTAATTCATCCTCCAGATCCGCTAACACAGCCTCTTCATAATTTTGTAAAATCGTATTTCTCAATGCCAGTGCTTCACCCACAGATTTCATCGGAATTGCATGTTCCATAATCTGCTTGTTGCCAAAAAAATTGGTATCTGCACCGATGGCAATAACGAGGTAATCATAATTTATGACTCCAATATTGCTTTCCAATCGGCTGTTAGCAGTATCAATACGAATAATCTCTGCAACACGTATTAATATATTTTTTGATTTTTGAAATATTTTACGAAACGGGAAAGAAATGGAACTAGGCTCTAATCCAGCAGTTGCCACCTGGTAAAACAAGGGTTGAAATTGATGATAATTATTTTTGTCGATGAGTACAACCTGGTAATTTGAATTGGAGAGTTCACGCGCTAATTTTAATCCACCAAAACCTCCACCAATGATAACAATCCTTTTTTGATCCGTCTCGGGAAGATGAGCTTTCATAATTTAAAATTTTATGCTACAAAATTACTCAATAAAAATGCAATACACTGGCCACTGATTATAAAAAGGTATGATTTTTTATTTGTAAGGAACCTGCAGGCCCTTAAGCCTGACTAAAATGAAGCATATCGGTTGTATATTACAATTTTTTATTCCAATAATGTGTAATTAATACCACTAGATATGATGAAAATAACACATGTACATTAACTAACCATTAACTAAAAAGAGTATGAAAAAAATAATTTTAACAAGCCTTTCCATTGCATTTTTATTTACCTTTTCCAGCTGTGAACTAGTTGGCGGAATTTTTAAGGCGGGTGTATGGTCTGGCGTATTACTGGTGGTAGGTATTATTGCCTTAATTATTTATTTGTTAAGCCGGGGACGAAGAAACAATTAAAACATAAATTCATGCGTGGTAAAAAAATTCTTTCTTTTCTCGTTTGCTTCCTTATCCCTCTGCTTGTCGGCGGCATTTCGGGATTTATAACACGGTATGAAGTAGATGGTACCTGGTTTAATTTATTGAATAAACCATCTTTTA
>DASRRA010000122.1:0-10109 GCA_035696085.1 Bacteroidia bacterium
AAATGGGAATGGAGCGTGTGGAGTTCAGAGCACATGCGAAAAACGAACGCAGCATTGCCGCCATGAAAAGCATCGGCTGCGTGGAGGAAGGTATTTTCCGTAAACTCGTTCCTATGCATAGTGGTGGAAGACGAGATACAATTGTCTTGAGTATCTTGAAAGAAGAATGGGAAAATGGAGTGAAAGAAAACTTGAGAAAAAAACTATAATGCTATTTAATCATGCCGAAACAGCAAACCGTTTTAAATCTCAAACAGTTTAAAGGAAGCAAACATGCTGAACCGGATTTTTACATCCGTACCTTTCAGGAGCACAAGACTGAACATCCTTTTGTGATGAAACCTCATGCACATGATTTTTACCTGGTGATGTTGTTTACAAAAGGCCAAGGAAAGCACATCATTGATTTCAAAGAATACACGGTGAAAAGAGGCGCTGCTTTTTTCATGTCGCCTTCCGAAACCCATGCCTGGGAGTTAAGCGATGATACCAATGGTTATGTGCTCTTTTTCAATCCTGCATTTTTCCTGATGGATGTATTGCCACGTCAAATCAAGCATCTTCCATTTTTTAATCCGGAGCATAAAATGAATTACGGGCAATTAAAAAAGGAAGACGTAGAGGTAGCAGAAACATTGCTCCAACAAATCTATTACGAAAACAACGAGGTTTCTTCTTTCAAGAAAAACATTCTTCGTTCTTACCTCGATATTTTACTATATAAACTGGCTGATTTGCTACAGACAAAAAATACAAATGAAGGTGAATTGAATTTGATCCCTGCACTTTTATCGCTTGTTGAAGAGCACTATATTACACATCAGCCTATTTCTTTTTATGCAAGCAAGCTTAAGGTAAGTGCGCAAAAGCTAAATGCCGATTGCAAATTGCAATTGAGTAAAACAGTGAACATTCTTTTGCAGGATCGTTTGTTGACGGAAGCCAAACGACTGCTTGCTTATTCCGCCTTAACGATCAGTGAAATAGCCTACCAGCTAAATTTCAACGACAATTCTTATTTCAACCGCTTTTTCAAACGGATGGAAGGAATAACACCGGAACAATTTCGCCACCAACGAAAAAGTACCATAAACACATAAAAAAGTACCACAACCTTCTTTTTGCCTCCCGTATCTTTGATTTATCAAATCCGATTCATCATGGAATTCAGAAAAACAAAAATGTACAGCATTTTAAACAACAAGTGTCCACATTGCGGACAAGGAAATTTTTTTCAAACAAATAACGCTTATGATTTAAAACGCTTCAGCATTATGAATAAAACCTGTTCGCATTGCCAGGAAAGTTTTATAAAAGAACCCGGTTATTATTTTGGAGCTGCGTATGTGAGTTATGCCTTAACCGTCGGGTTAGGAATTATTCTATATATATTATTAAGTGTAAGGTTGGATATAGGTGTTAATGCATTCCTACTAATTTTCAGTAGTTTGCTGATTGTGTTATTGCCCATTCTATTTAGAATCTCCAGATTGATTTGGATAAATATTTTTGTAAAACGTTCGGCAAATACGTTTGAAAAAGTAAGTTGATCGTATTTCAATTCATTAAAGCGATGAACTCATTAAAGTGATGTCAAATCCTATGGATCAACTCATTTAAAAAAGCACCTTGGCACACTTTATCTGACACGCAAAAAAGCGTAAATACAACACCTGTTTATTTTTTTCCGCATATTTATCCGGTCGACTACTAAATTATAACTGTCCTTTTCGGACATTTTTCCCTGAATAATTTACCTTTCAATAATTCAAAAAGTTGGGCTTTTGCATTTACTAAATTCTTCATCCGTTTGCAAATCTTTATGTTTATTTTTTTCCCTTTTGCGGACAGGGTTTTTCCTGTTTGAGCTAACTGCTTTTAACTGATTTTTGAAGCTCTTTGCCTGTTTCTTTGAACTTATTTTTTAACATATTGGAATAAAGATATTTGATTTTAGAAAATTTGCAACACGCTGAAATCCTTTATTTTACTAATGAATCATTCAGCTTTTATTTTTTCATTTTAGAATAGATCAACCTGTATTTATGCTTAAAAAATATGGACAAAGAAAAAATTGTCCCTTGATGCAGTGAATGAATTATTGATATATTTACCCCGAAATCAAAAACGAGTTTTACATTTTAAATGACCACTATGAAATGAAACTACTAAATCAATATCGTTATCTTTTCCTGTTGGCAACATCCCTTTTTTCCATCCAAGGTTTTGGTCAAGTCAATATTAATTTCAGTGGTTTAAAGAATCTGGATCTTGTAAAAGTAGTATGCAGTGCTGATGATTTTCAACACGAGCGTGAAAGTGAATTGCCTGGTGGCGGTTTACCTGAATGGGGCAAAACACCTGTAAAAAGTGATGTTGACAATGCTGTTGTAGAGCGTATTTCGGTTCGTGAAGACAGAGCGACACAATTAAAAGCGGAAGTTTATTTCAATGGCTTTAATGGAGGCAGTGTAAAAGTAATGACTGCAACTGACAAAGGTGTTGAACAAAAAGAAGTGAAATCACAAATATTAGCAATTACCGGAAGTTCCGGTATGCTCGACATCGATTTAAGTTTGGTTGGCGGGTTGCCTGATAATTTTGCTTTACAGTCTTCTTTAATCCGTATTATCTATACACCTGCTTCACACAGCAAGGACAAAGTATTTTGTTTCAAACTAAACAAACGCTGGAAAATTGCGCCACAAAATGAAAACATCGTGGTAAAATTAAAGCCACAGCCATATAAAACAGCGGCTTCCATCACTACTTATTCGGCAACCTTACCGCCCCCTATTGTTTATAAACCCTACACGATTATCAAACCGGTTGCACGCCCGATTCTTCACACAACGATCCTTCTGCCTTCCGGTCAGGGGAAAGAAGTGAACTTGCAACCGGAAGGACCTGCTGCACAACCCATCTCTTTCTATGAAGAAATTTATAAAGATTATGATTTTGCAAACCCAAGAGAAATTTCAGACATCGCATTGGATCAAATTTATCCGGATAAAAATGATACTTCCGGAAACTATTATTATAAACCTTCTGCTTATTCATTGGCTTGGGGTGCAGATGATGGTTTTAAATTAACCATGTTGTACGGCAGTGGAACTTCTGCTTCCGATGGAGGTGTAAGCATGTCGGCTTCCCTCTCTTCTCATATTACCAGTAACGAGTACGACTTCGTAAAAAAAATGTTAAGTGTTTATCTGAAATCCAAACACAAAGCATTTTCTGATTTGCAGGTTATTTTACCGAACGAGCCCAAAGTGAATTTGCATGATAACCTTTCTGCATTCAATATTCCATCTGATAAGTTTGCGGTAAGCGTGAGCTCATCCGTATATGACAACATTGATCTTTCCTGGACGGTGAAAAAAGATGACGCTGATTTTCTCATCACCACCCTTGGCCAGAATAAAAACATTGGAGGAGAAATGGTTTATAAAATAAATGAACAAACCAGCTCCTACTCTATTCCACTGCAATTGATGATTGCTGATAAATCAACCTTTGGAAGATTTGAATTGCTTCCTGATCAATGGAGAAATGCATTATGGCAGAATACAACTCCCTTTTCCGTAAAATTAAAAAACATGCACATTGCTATTATGAATAACATCAATGGCAGATCCATGCCTTGCATTTACACATGGACCTTGAACAATACCACTGTGTTATCCAAATCAAAAGTTAAATTTGATGGCGCACTTGTTCCAACCTGGATTGATGATCCTTCAAAAGTGCTGCGCATTTGGATGGAGTACGAAGTACTTCCATGCAGTGAATGCACACAGGAAATTGTGGATCAGATCAGCAGTGGTGTTTCCAACGGCCGCCAAAAATCGGTTAAGTTTCACTCCATGGGTTTATTAAAAGATTATGGTGTTACGTTCATGAAAATACGCATACGCTCCAGGTATCTTGATCCAAGAGGAAAAGCAACACTTGAAAAAACAATCACCATTGATCATGATCGCCAGGATTACGAAGCCGGACCATTTTATAGCTGGGATGATAAAGACATCACTTTTGAATACATGATTTCATTTGTAAATGATGAAAAAACATTCAATGGTGTTTCCTGGATATCATCAAAAGATCAACAAGTATTTATTAATAAGACATCAGCCCAACAATCATTAGGAAGCAATCTTCCGCCAGCGAAATAGACGATAGACAGATAAATTATTAGCAATGAACATCCCCGCTTTCATATTATTTCTTTTATGCATGACGTGTGCCTGCTCAATAGCACAACCTGCAATTTCCAAAAGGGAAATAATCAATGGTGTGTACATCTATCCTGATGCAAAAAAGAAAACTGTTTTTTACTATGCACCTGGCGATATTGTTTTAGCAACAGATAATTTTGGTGTTCCTCAATATAAATTTTTTCAAATGCGCTACACAGGTTCTCTTGCAACCGGCGATCAAGGTCGACTCTCCTACAGAAGCATTTTGGAATTTACTGTTCAATTGAAACATTATGATGTGGCAACAATAGATGCCGTTACCAATGTTTTAAAAACCAAAACACCAAAACCTGAATTGTATCCATTACCGATCAAACGCATTGAATCAGGCCTGGTATACGCGTTAGACAAAGCCGGTGATGGAAAAACAACAAAAGTTGCCGGAGGAAAAATGGAAGAAAACGCAGAAGGCGGAACAGAAGGCGGCGAATACTGGACAGAACGTATGTTTACACTCAGTCTGGATAACGTGTCTTCTCAATTGCTTTGGGCCACACTTGAAAAAGGGCAAACCATTATGAGTATTTATTATTCCTTTTATGCACCGGGCATAGTTGATTCATTGCCCATTGTATCCATGAGTTCTACCGCTAATTTACCAGGAGATTTAAAAAGTGAATTAGATGGATTGGTGGAAGAAGCTAAAAATGATACCCTAAAAAAAACGGTATTGGTAAAAGCGAGTGCAACTGCCTTAACAGTTGATATCAAACAATCAGCAGATCACATAAAAAAAATTGATTTGAATGAAAATCGCATCCCACCGGATTATGCAGTACTCGATATCCGTTGCTACGATTTTAATAATGACTTGCGCAAAGACCTATATGCGAAGCGACTGGAAGCTGTTGCAACCGGGATGGATGGAAAAGAGGTGAAACAAAATGTTACGTTTTATTCTTCCTCCCCTGATATTTATTATTCCGGTTTACGATTTAAATATGCTGTGAAAATGGACAGACCGCTTAAATACAGAATTGTTGAAATAAGAAATGATACAGCGCCCTATTATGGGAAATGGATAGAACAAAAGAGCTGGAATAAATTAATTGATATTACGACGCAGTAAATGAAAACCCTCCTACGCTAAAGCTTCAGCGGGCGCAGTGAGATTCGAGCTACTAGAACTAAATAAATAATTTAAAAAATGAAAAAAATTTACTACTTAATTGCTTTATGTTTCGTTTTCGGGATGATGCATTCATCGCTGAAAGCGACCGTGTTGTACAGCGAAGGATCTTTTGTAATTGGAAATGTGCAATTACTACGTGACATGGATAATGCAAAGGCTTACTACTATGTACCTACTGTCCCGCATTTAGCAAGAAAGCCTGATGGAACGTTTGAATTTTTATGTTTGAAGTATGTAGGTGAAAATGGAGACGCAAGTGGTGGTTTATTCCATGCATTGGTTGAATTTACTTTACCCGATACTGCTCTCGCAATTATCGAAAAAGAATTGAAGAAACGCGTTCCAGGCGCCTTCATCGCAGGAGCAGTACCCATGATGACAGGTCCTACCAAAGAGGGAGAAGAAGCTCCATCCAGTTTTGATATTGTATCGGCCGTACTCAGTAATACCGAAGGAAAGGAAGCCTTGACCAGAACAACAGTAAAATCCGGATACGCACCATTTACACCGGGTTCTAAAGCCGCTATTGCTGCCTTATTAAATCAGCAGGGTGCTACGCTATTGTGGAACTCTTTAACAGGGCCTACTTCCGATGTATCTGTAAGTGTACACGGATACTATATTGCCGCCGTAAAAGCTTACAATGCCGTTGTAACTGCTGAGATGACAACCATCTACAAACATTTCAGTGAGATTCAAAGCAAGCAAAAAGACTTTACAAAAAAACAAATCCGAAATGTTGTTGATGATTTAAAACGTACCGGCGGTTTGAAAGTGGATGTATTTGATCAATCATCAGGATTAGGTATCAAAGCAAGTGAATTGGAAGCTATCCTTAGTTTAGTGACAAACAAATTAACCGAACTGATGTTTGATACAAAAGCAGGTTGGGCAAAAGATCCGGAGAAAATTGATGCAATGGCTGGTGTTACAGAAACTGGCAGACAAGAGGATAACCTGGGAGAAGAAGTTGGACAAGCCATTGCCAATGCTGCAAGTTTTGGATTGGCGAATGCATTTAACCCACGTGATAAAAACCCAAAATACATTACCGACGATCAATATGTATTGAAAGATGTAAAGGAAGTTAAGAGCAACAAGTTTTATCTAAACCTAAGCAAAACGACAACCATTAAAGTTCCTGTTCATTCATCCGGAAATATTGGTGGCATCTTCCAGGCATACGGACAAGATCAACGCTATTTCCGAATCATCAACATGAATGACCCGGCTTTCCAAAAAAGAGAAGTTCATTTTCAGGTGGATGGGGAATACTTAGATGCATTCAACGACCTTGTAAATTTTGTTGCTGTAAACTTCAGAAAAAAATATCCAAACGGTCATGAAGATGTAACGGAAAAATTGATGTTCAATGCTGCTGATTTGAAAGCTGGTTTGAGTTTAAAAAGTATTTCTTTTCCACGACTGGGTATTGAAACGGCTGATTGGATCAATTATGAATACCAGATTTTATGGAGCCTGAAAGGCGATACACGTGTTATCCGTATTCCGAACGATGAAACGAAATGGATCAAAAGTGGTGACCCAGCTGTTTCGTTGGTACTACCATTTAAAAAAGAATACATTGAAGTGGATGCAGATCGTGCTTTATTCAAAGAAAAAAATACCGCATCTGCCAATATTAGTTTTGGTTCGAAGATCGGAGGGAAATCACTCATTACAAAAAGTTTAACCTTACGTGCAAATGATCCGGAATCCAATTCAAAAGTTTCTGTATATCATGATCCGAATACACCTATTGTATACCGTACCACTTGGTATGCAACAACCGGAGAAAAGGAACAACCCCTTGCAGAATTAAAAACGAATTACCTCTTTTTAGTTCCTGCCAATTAAATTGAATAGAAATGAAACGATTCAGTACATATAGTATAAAGCCATTTCATGTGTTGGTGACACTTTTGTTTGTTGCAGGCAGCTTTTCAGTAAGCGCGCAGCAAATCATGATCGATCGTGGTGTAAAGGCTGGTGATTTGTGGTGTTTTCCATTGCTTACCGATTCATTGGTATACCTCTATCTTCCAAGTGATGCTCGCTTGGGCACCGACGATAACGGACAACCTCAATTTTCCTTTTTGAGATATGTGGACAATACGAAAGATACAACGGCAGGAAATAACTCCATTTCAAAAGCAGGTGGTGGCGCTGTTTTAAATTTCCTGGTGATGTACGAAACACCTCAAAAAAAGGTGAATGATGCCAAAGCAAAACTGAAGGAAATTTTACACAGTGATGATATCATTTTAAGAGGACCACTCATTTTCTCCGAAGGACGTTATGCCTTGATTTCGTCCATAATTAATTCCAGCGGGAAAGAAGAAACAAAACTATTGGCAACCGGTAATGCGCCGGTGTTGGAAAACAGTCGCATTGCGTTGTCGTTTGAATTGGATCCCAAATCTTCTAAAACATTAATGGAAAGCTTTCAAATGGCAACACCCGATATTTCCATTGTATTTGATATGAATTTTAGTGGAATAACAGATGCTTACCGTGCGGAGTTGGTGGTGAACTGGGATGACGTAAAAAAATCAGAAATGATGAAAGCCGGTGCCAGTGTTTATTTTGTAAGTGCTGAAGTAGAAAAATCGGTAGAAGAATTAAAACGAAATAATGCGGTGAAGCTAACTACCATTGGGGATAATCCTCGCATGGATGCATTGGTAAACACGGTTTACAGTCGACTGGTTGACTTATTGTTTCAACCAATTGACCCACAGCAAGTACCTCCTCAAAATGGATTAGCTGATATGATTGCCGGCATGTTGCGTCCGCAAGGTGCTATGGGAAGTGGGAAAGTATTTGGTTTTGGTGTAAATGCCGCTTACAAAAGAAGAGATTTCCAAAGCACCGGAAAAAGTGTGATGAATTTCAACAGCCGAGTAACCGTACAGCGCCACCATTTGATTGCCTTTAATATTGGTAACTTTTATCAGAAATATGGAAAGGACCCTAAATATTTTAAATCGGTTTCACTGGATGATCCTGACTTTCAACAACGCGAAATTTTTGTGAGTGTGGATGGTACCCTGTTACCGGAGTTTGATAAGTTGATCAACAACATTACAGTAACATTGAAAAAGACACATGAAAATGGTGATGTTACGTTGAGAGAACAAAACATTACCAAAAAAAGTTTGAATGAAAATAAATCCACCCCACTCATTTATGGTTCCATCAGCGATAAAGATCGCTTGAACTGGTTGAATTATGAGTACAAAACCAATTTTCAATTTCAAGGTGGAAAAACATATGAAACTCCCTGGACCAAACAAAGTGCAGGTATGATTAACGTATATGCTCCTTATGAAAGAAGAGTTGTACAACTGGATGGGGATGTCGATGCATTGAAAGCAGCAAAAGTAAGAGCCGTTACGGTACAACTGGATTACCCGTTTTTTAGTGACAACCGCAAACCCATGCTTTCACTTAAACCAACAGATGCCATGGGAGAGAAAAAATTTGAAATAACATTACCCACCAATGTGTACGAATACAATTATGAAATCAATTGGATCATGGGGGATGGAAGCACAAAATCAGCAACTGGAAAAAATAAAAGCGGGTATTTATTTATAGATAATTTACCAACGAATTAACATGCATAGCCATACGACATATCCACTTAAAAAGGCGTTGGTGCTCCTGATCATTTTCATGATGGGTTGCATCTCTTTACTGCCAGCAAATGTTTTTGTCATTTTTTATGCAACACATAAAGGAAAAACCGGTCATACCGGAATTGCCATTGATCGTTACGACATTTATGTTTACGATCGAGTTCAAAACAATGAATTATATAGTGTAAATGACACGCAGTCTACAGGCAATCTAGTTTACTTCGATTTATGGCCAAAGAGTGATGCGTTTATCCGCAAGCATTTAAAAAGAGATTTGGAACCGAGCTACTATCGTTTACCACGGACTTCGGGCGATGCACCTATCACTATTAGTTCATTACTTTCAAAAGGAATACCGCATAAGGAAGGACAACCTGTTGATGGTTTAGTTGAAATTGAAACCTGTCCTTACCAGGATTTTCAACTCATAACGTATTTACAAGAAGTAGCAGATGCGGAGAAATGTTTCAATGCCCAACTTTTCAATTGTACTGATTTTGTCTGTAAAGGGTTAACGATTATCACTGGCAAAAAATTTAGCGCAAAGGAAAGGGTTTTATTTTCCAGGTTCTCCACCCCCAACCGGTTGTTTCGCAATTTGGAACACAGTAAACAATTAGAAACACATATTTTAAAACATCCGGGAGAACAAATGCAGGGTTCTTTTTTAGCACAACGAATTGTACCAGAATTAAAAACCAGAATAAGAAAAAAAATAACTATACAACTATAAAATTACATGCTATGAAAAAGAGATCATTACTAACAATTATTTCATTAACGCTGCTTACGCTGATTTCAAGAAGTCAGGTGCTCGATTATGAAAACAGGGTTGATGTCGTGCTAAAAGACGGTACCAACGTAACGATGTTTGGAAGGGATAAAGCGCTTGGATCAACCCAAATGAGCGGTGAATATTTTTATCTGCCTGTTCATTTACGTTTGTCTAAAAAGTTGGATGGTGTCACTCCCGAGTTCTTGTTTATGAAATATACCACTGAGCAAAAAGCAGATCAAGGGGGTGTACAAGGTGCTATTATGCACTTTTTGATGGAATGGGGCTTAACTCCGGAGCAA
>DASRRA010000123.1:0-1878 GCA_035696085.1 Bacteroidia bacterium
GAAAAAGAATTGAAGGAATGTGTAAGTTTTAATAAGACGTCGGCCTGAAAAATTTTTGATATTTGATCTTTAATTTTTTAATTTTTTTATATGAGTAACTCAAGAAGAAAATTTATTAGAAACAGTGCTGTTGCAGGTGCAGGTTTCTTCATTGTTCCCCGTCATGTTATCGGCCGCGGTTTTATTGCACCAAGTGATAAATTAAGAATTGCCGGTATTGGCGCTGGAGGTAAAGGAGCGGATGATCTTGCCAATTTTGCCAAAAGCCCTAATGTAAGTATTGTTGCGCTATGCGATGTTGATGACAGGCAAGCTGCGAAATCAAGACAATCATTTCCGAATGCTCCGTATTACAAAGATTTCAGAGTGATGCTGGAAAAAGAAAAGAATAATATTGATACATGTTCAATTTCAACACCAGACCATACACATGCGGTGGCTACAATTGCTGCAATGCAATTAGGCAAACATGTGTATACCCAAAAACCATTGACGCATGATATTTATGAAGCGAGGATGTTGACTGAAGCTGCAAAGAAATACAAAGTAGTTACACAAATGGGTAACCAGGGTGGTTCTGGTGACGGTGTAAGAAAAGCAAAAGAAATTTTTGAAGCAGGTTTGATCGGTGATGTGCATACAGCACATGCATGGACAAATAGACCTGTATGGCCACAAGGTATTCCCACTCCTACCGGTCAGTTTGAAATACCAAATGAACTTGACTGGGATCTTTGGTTAGGCACTGCTCCTAAAATAGATTTTAATCCAGCATATCTTCCATTTAACTGGCGAGGTTGGTGGGCTTTTGGTACGGGAGCATTAGGTGACATGGCCTGTCATATCATGGATCCTATCTATCGCATACTACCAATTCTTTATCCTGATTCAGTTGAAGCCAGCATTGCTACCATCTGGGCTAAAATGTGGGATGATTCACAAAACCCGGATGCATGTCCAGCTTCATCTATTATACATTTGAATTATCCAAGAAACGATGGAAAAGGAAATATAAAAGTATCATGGCATGATGGCGGTTTATTACCAGAAAGACCTGATGAACTTTTACCAGAAGAGGCATTTGGTAATTGGGATGGTGGTGTGTTGTTTGTTGGTACAAAAGGAAAGTTATTGCTTGATTGCTATGGTGAGAAACCGAGATTATTGCCGACAAAGCTTATGAATGAAACAAAACTTCCTGCTGAAACAATCAAAAGAGTTCCAGAAGGTCATTATATACAATGGGTAAATGCGTGTATAGCAGGTTATGGTAATGCGAAAACAAGTTCTCCATTTGAATATGCCGGACCATTTACTGAAAGTATTTTAATTGGAAACCTGGCACTTCGCAGTTTCTTAATGCAAACTGGAAAGAAGAGGGAGGATAAATGGCTTGGCCGTAAAAAACTATTGTGGGATGCAAAAAATATGAAGGTCACCAACTTTGACGAAGCGAATCAATATGTTAAAAGACAATACAGGGGAGGCTGGACATTAGGTGCATGATCGGTCAGAAATTAATCAATAAAAGCCATCCGCCTAGGCGGATGGCTTTTTTAATAAACATACTTCCTGCAATTCAGTTATCAGTTTATAATACCGACTATCGGAAACTTATTGCTTACCTGGTATCTAATTCGCTAAATTGGTAGTACTAACTCACAAAACATTTTACCATGAACAACAGTAATCAACGCCGTCGGTTTATTAGAAGCTCTGCATTTGGTTTGATTGGTATCACTGCATTTGGTAATGCATCTGCACAAGCTGTGATCAATAAAATTGAAATGGAGAATACAGCTGAACCACTTTTTTACCGCTATCCAAGCATGAATGATAATATGGTGAGTAGTATCGTTGGTACATCACATGGAAATT
>DASRRA010000124.1:0-7421 GCA_035696085.1 Bacteroidia bacterium
TGAATTATCCCCATAAAAACGCCTTTTTTCGTAAGCTTATTTTGTTATTCATCTGCCTGATGCCTCTAATGGCGGTAGCTCAGGATCAAAAACCGGCTGCTGAGAGTAAGGGACAATCCCCGTCCACAACCCGAGCACAACGGAAAAAGTTAAAGAAAAAGTGGAAAGAAGACAGACGGCTGGAAAGAGACGAGAAAAAGGCGATAAAGGACCATCATAAACGGATTCAAACAAAAGAAACCCGTAAACGCATGAAGGCGGAGCGAAAAAAGGGAGATAAACTAAGGGCCAATAAAAGAGAACCTTGGTTTATTCGAAAATTCAAATATAAACGCAAGACCTAAATTCAAATAGAAAAAGTGCAAATAGGAATAAAATATTTGCATGTGTGTAAAATTTATTCCCCGCCGATTGTAAATTGGTAATTATTGATTATAATTGCACGTTAATCAGCATCCCATCAACTTTCAATTGATATAACTAATTCGTTAGTATCATTCTGCCAAAACTTATAAACTTTTTATTAATGTGTAAATGCATTGAATATGAAGGGTTTTTAGAAAGAAATAGCGGGAAGATTGTGTTAATTTTTGAGGTAATTGTAGATAAAAAAATGTGAGGTGTTCAGTTAAATTATTATATAATTGCACACCATTTCACTTGGAGTTTATATTATAAATTAGGTCAATATGATAAAAAAATTACTTAAGACATTCTGTATTATTGTCGCATGCACCGGAATCCTCCAGGCGCAGAATGAGGCAGCAATAAAAATTAAATTGATCGATAAGAACACCAAAGAAGGAATTCCTTTCGCCAGTGTAATTGTTGAAACAGGTGGAATTCAGGCCGGTGGTGGAAACACCAATATAGACGGGGAAGTGGTAATTAAACCATTAAACCCTGGAAAATATAATGTAAAAGCTACCTCTGTTGGATATCAAAAAGTAGAAGTTGAAAATGTAACGTTATCTGTTGGAAAAACTTCTTACCTGAATATTGATATGACGGCAGGACAAGACCTGGGACCTGTTGAAGTAATTGAATGGAAAAAACCGCTAATTGATCCAGATACAAAAACCGGCGGAACAGTGGATCGCGAAGGATACAGAAATATGGCTTCTAAAGATGTTAGATCCGTTGCGTCTACAACAGTCGGGGTGTATCAGCAAGATGAAGGATCAGCACTGAACGTAAGAGGAGCCAGAACAGATGGAACTGCCTATTATGTTGACGGACAAAAAGTAGTTGGAACTTCCGGATTAGGAGTAACACAATCCAGTATTGATCAGGTAACAACCATTGTCGGTGGAACACCAGCTGAATATGGTGATGCAGTGGGAGGTATCATCTCCATTACCACCAGGGGACCAGAAAGTAAATACTCTGGTGGAGTTGAAGTTATTTCATCCGGACTGGGTGAAAAAAATGGAAGTATGCGTGGCTTGGATGCTTACGGATATAACTTTGTCGGATTTTCATTGAACGGTCCTATCTTATTCAAAAAGGATACAAACAAAACATACAAAAAAGCTTTATTAGGATTTAGTCTTAACGGACAAATCACCTATGAAAAAGATCCTGCCGGACCTGCAACTGATTTTTATCAAATCAAAAAAGATAAATACGATGAAATAAAGAAAGATCCGGTTCGCTTGAATCCAAATGGAAATGGGTATGTATTCAGTTCTCAATACTTAACCATGAGCGATATGGAACGCATCAAAGCAAGAAACAATGTGGACTCAAGAGGGATCACACTTTCTGGTAAAATTCTGTACCAACCAACAACCAACCTTGGTATAACTGTAGGCGGTTCATACGATGATGCAAAGCGTAAAAATTTCGTTTACGAAAATGCACTCCTTAACTATGAAAACAATCCTAGAATCCATAATAAAACCTGGAGAGGATACGCAAAAATTACTCAGAAATTTAATTCCGGAACTAAAGAGGAGCAAGAGAAATCGTCTTCTATTATTAAGAATGCTTACTTTACTTTGCAAGGAAGTTTCATGAGATATACCGGTACAACAGAGCCAGGACCGCATGGAACAAATTATTTTGACTACGGTTATGTAGGAAAATTTGAACAGGAGAAAAAAGCAGCTTATGTGTATGAGAAGAGATCAGTATATGATCTTGACGGAGATGGTAAATTGGATGAAGAGACCGCATATTGGCAAAATGGTTACCAGGATATCAGTTATAAATTTACACCGAGTGATAAAAACCCTTCTGCAACAGCTTATACACAACAATATTATAACATTACAGATCCTGCTAAAATTCGTAACATCTTTGATGTGGAAAACGGATTGGGTTTAGGGAACGGGGATCAACCAAACAGTGTGTACGCCATCTGGTATAACAGTGGATACATCTCCAACTTATACCAAAAATTTCAAAATGACCAATTCCGCGTATTTGCAAACTTTTCTGCAGATGTAAAAAATCACTCTATACAAGTGGGGATGGAGTATGAACAACGTAATGAAAGTGCATACGCTTTGTATTTACCTGGTTTGTGGACCATCATGAGACAGTTGGCAAACAACGAGCGTCTGAACTTAGCGGATAAAGATTCACTCTCTCCAATTTTAAATACGGATTTGAGTACCGGTGGTGATAACTACTATGATTTCAAAAGAGCATACTCCGGAAATCAAAGTAAATTTTCAAGAAGCTTAAGAACTGCATTGGGATTAGATACAACAGGTGTTGATTATATAAATGTGGATCAGTACGATCCTTCCATGTATAAATTAAATATGTTCTCCGCATCCGATTTATTAAATGCTGGTGGAACGCAATTAGTATCTTACAATGGATATGATCATACCGGGAAAAAAATGACTGGTACACCAACATTGGATGATTTCTTTGATCAAAGAGATGCACAAGGATATCATACCTACGCAATTGGTGCTTACCGTCCTATTTATATTGCCGGTTACATTCAGGATAAATTCGACTTTAAAGATTTGAAATTTAATATCGGTTTGCGTATTGACCGCTTTGACGCCAACCAAAAAGTATTAAAAGACCCTTATTTATTGCTGGATGCAAAAACAGTAGGTGAATTGAATATCCCCAATCGACCGGCTAACATCGGAGACGATTTTATTCCCTATGTTAGAAATGTTTCAGATCCTAACGTAAATGAAATAACAGGATACCGTCATGGAGACACCTGGTATGATGCCAATGGTATTGTGGTAGATGATCCTGCAACAGCGATTACAGGAACAGCAGGTGGTATTTATCCATACCTGGTTGATCCGACAAAAACGAAAGCATCGCAAATGAATTCCAAGGCTTTTAAAGATTACGATCCGCAAGTGAACTTCATGCCTCGTATCGCATTTGCATTTCCAATTTCAGACGTGGCAAACTTTTTCGCGCACTACGATGTGTTAACACAACGTCCTGGTTCAGGCCAGACAAAAATGGATCCGTTTGCATACCTGAATACTAGCAATAATTTATCAGGTTACATTACAAACCCGAACTTAAAACCTGAGCGTACGACTGATTATGAATTAGGTTTTACACAGGTATTAACAGAAAGAAAAAATTCAGCAATTACGATATCTGCTTTCTACCGTGAATTAAGAGATCAGATTCAGACAGCCAGAGTTTACCAGGCTTACCCAAATACTTACAACTCTTTCAAAAATATTGACTTTGGAACTGTAAAAGGATTTTCTATCGGATATGATTTAAGAAGAGTTTCAAGCGGTGTTCAATTGACTGCAAATTACACGCTTCAATTTGCGGATGGTACAGGTTCAACATTTAGTGATGGACAAAACATCGTAGCGGCAGGACAACCAAATATCCGTGTTCCTCACTCACTTGATTACGATCAGCGTCATACCATCGTAATCAATTTAGACTACCGTTTTGGTGCTGATAAAGATTACAAAGGACCAACATTGACACGTAAAAAAGGTGACAAAGAAAGTACCTGCAAATTATTGCAGAATGTGGGTGCAAACTTGACTTTCCGTCTTGGATCCGGAACTCCGTATAGTAAACAATCGAACATTACACCAGAAGGACAATTTGGTTTGAATATTAACAAATCCTTGGATGGTACTGTGAATGGCTCGAATTTACCTTGGTCTTATAAAATAGATTTGAGAATTGATAAATCGTTATTGATCACATGGGGTAAAGATGATGGTCAAAACAAACGCAAACAATCTAACCTGAATATTTATTTACAGGTATTGAATGTATTGAATACAAAAAATGTTATCAGGGTTTATAAAGCAACAGGAAATGCGAATGATGATGGGTACTTATCTGCATCACAATCACAAAATACAATTAACAACCAGGTTGATCCGAACTCATTTATCGATTTGTATAATATAAAAATTAACAATCCTGCTAATTACTCAAGACCACGTGTAATTAGACTTGGAATTCAGCTTGATTTTTAAATGATATAAAATTTATATTATAATATAATGCTATGAAAAAAAACGTTTTGCACTTTGTTTTATGTACGCTGATTCTTACTTTTTCTTTACATGCAGTTGCAAAAGAAAATTTAACGAAAGAAAAAGAAAAACCTGCTCCTGATCAGACTCACGCGATAATGGCAGGATGCACTCCTGCAGTAGATAAAGCAGATCTTGATATTAATAACGTGAGAACAACCATCTTAACTGGTGGTGATATGTGGTGGGATTTATTAAACGGAAAATATTTTATTCCGAAACCTGCTAAAGGAACTGTTGGAACAACTGCTTTGTTCGCCGGATCGCTTTGGATTGGTGGAACCGATATCGGGGGATCATTAAAAGTTGCGGGTATGACGTATCGTCAAACTGGTAATGATTTCTGGCCTGGTCCGTTGAGCGACTCTGTTAGTATTACGCCATCGCAATGTACAGCCTGGGATAAACATTTTACCATCAATCGTGCAGATGTTGAAACCTATTATAACTGGGTAATGGGTAGCCAATCAACTCCAAACCCTACATCCAAAGCTGCAATGGACGTGATTAAGTCCTGGCCAACTGTTGGATTTGATAACAATGCATTGGCTCCTTTCTGGGATATCAATGGTAATGGAATTTATGAATATGATCAGGGGGAGATTCCTGATTTTGATATTTTGGGAACAAGAGGTTGTGATGCAAAACTTTTTGGAGATCAAAACATGTTTTGGGTCTTCAATGATGCAGGAAACATTCACACCGAATCACTTGGGACCTCTATCGGTATAGAAGTACAAGCACAAGGCTTTGCTTTCAAAACGACGGATGAGATCAATAACATGACCTTCTACCGTTACAAAATCATCAACCGATCTTCTTCTTCTTTATACAATACTTACTTTGGTGTTTGGTGTGATCCTGATTTAGGTTCTGGAACTGACGACTATGTCGGATGCGATGTGGAGCTTGGATTAGGTTTCTGTTACAACGGAGATTTAGTGGATGATAATCCTTTCCCTGGACAAATTCCTTATGGAGCAAATCCTCCTGCTATCGGTATCGACTTTTTCGAAGGCCCTTTTGCAGATAGTAACGGTGTAGATGACGCTGCCAGCAGTGTTCCCAAGAGCTTCTTAAATTATGGAAACGGAAAAATTGATGATGAGCGTATTGGTATGGCAAAATTCGTTTACTATAACAACGACGTATCTGCTCAGGGAAATCCGGTAGGTGCATTAAACTTTTACAATTATTTAAAAGGAATCTGGAGAGATGGTTCTCAAATTACATATGGCGGAAACGGACATCTTACCGGAGTACCTTGTAACTATATGTTCCCAGGCACTTCCGACCCTCAAGGTTTTGGAACCAACATGGTGCGTCAAAGTCCATGGGATGAAGCAATCGCTGGTAACGATCCTTTCGACAGACGTTTCTTAGAAAGTGCCGGTCCGTTTACATTAAAAGGTGGTGCTGTTAATACAATCACCATTGGTGTTGTTTGGGCACGTACGACACAAGGTGGTAACCTTGCTTCTGTTGGATTAATGAAAGGTGCTGATTCAAAAGCACAAAAATTATTCAATGCTTGTTTCAAAACATTGGATGGTCCAACTGCACCGATCTTAGCAATTCAGGAATTGGAAAACCAATTGATCTTAACGTGGAGCAATCCTGAGACATCTAACAATTACAAAGAGAAATACTCTGAAGATGCCGATAAGTCGAGTCCAAATGACAAACCATTCACTTTTGAAGGATACAAAATTTACCAGTTGAAAGATGGTACTGTAAGCGTAGCTGATCTTTACAATGTGGATAAAGCACGCCTTGTTTTACAATGCGATGTAAAAAATGCAGTGACACAGATCGTAAACTATATTCCGGATTTATCAATTTCTGCGCTTGTTCCGAAAGAAATGGTAAATGGTGAAAACAAAGGAATTGTTCATAGCGCTTCAATTACTGAAGATAAATTTGCTATCGGAAATACTAGGCTGGTGAATCATAAAACATATTATTATGCAATCGTAGCCTATGCATTTAGTCCGCGTCCAAATGCAGATAGTTTAAATCTTTCTCAACTGGATGAGTGGACACCTTATCTTCAAGGACGTCTGTCTGCGGATGTGAATGCACCTTTTGCACATCCTGCAATTCCACATGCACCAGCACCGGAACAAGGAGGAACTAAATTCCCTTCAATTTATGGATCCGGTCCGAAAATAACACGTGTAGAAGGTCATGGTAATGGCGGAAACTTACTTGACTTAACCGATGAAAGCAGAGAGGATATCCTCAACAACAATTTAGCAAAACGTATTCAATACCAAAATGGAAGAGGCCCGATTGCCATTAAAGTGATTGATCCATTAAATGTTCCTCAAGGAAACTTCCGATTAACATTTAGTGGCGTAGCGGATACATGTTCCTGGAAATTGATAAATATTGATAATCCAAATGAAGTAGTTGCATCCGATGGAGATTTTAAAACACCAAGTGAAGTGATCATTAACGGACAACCAACAGGTAAGGATAATAAAACCTTTCCACGATGGGGAATCAGTGTGTACATAAAAAATACAGCTTACCCTGGTGATCAGGCAAATGCAATTAACAATGGATTTATAGAAGCAACAATGGAGTTTGCAGATCCGTCAAAAAAATGGTTGTCCGGCATTAGTGATCAGGATGGATTAACCAATTTTAATTGGATTCGTTCAGGTAACGTCACATTCCAGGGTCAGGATATTGGATTAAATGACTATGTTGGTGTTGACGACTCAAAAGCATATCAAAGCGTATTAGGTGGTACATGGGCACCTTATCGATTATGCGGAGCCTCCAAAAGTTCGGTTTCCATTGGAGGCCCTGGTTGGGAATCTTTTATAGACAGCGCCCGAATTAAGTACACCGCAAGCATCGATGTCATCATCACAAGTGATAAATCCAAATGGACCAGGAGTG
>DASRRA010000125.1:0-1560 GCA_035696085.1 Bacteroidia bacterium
ACTTTACCGGTCTTTACTTTAAACATCTTCAATTCAACGCCAGGCAATTGATAAACTGTTTCATTGGCGCTTGGAAAAGGAATTACCTGCCCAGGATCAAGTGGATAGTTAATAGGAATGGTGTAAAAAGTATGTAAACCGGTATCCGGCATAGTAAACAAATTCCCAACATCAAAATTGTAAATGCCCTGGCGGTAAACAATTTCTAAACTGCTATCTGCTACATGATGCGTCACAGAATCGGGTAAGATATTAGAAATATCAAAAGTAGCGTCGACGATAGGGGCAAGGATCTCAGTGTCCCAATAAGCTTTCTTTAACTCTTTTCTACATGAAAAAAAAAGCACCACGGAAAGAATGAAAAAAAGTAAGAGAGCCTTTTTAAACATAACAATTCAAGCTTAATTGGCTTAAAAATAGTAAATAAAAATGGATTTGCCTCGTATAACTTAGAAACAAAGTGTGTATTTCTTTTGTTTTTAGTTTCGGAAATCTTTACGAATCTTTACCTTTACACCTGATTTATGTCGGTACCAACAAAACGCTTTTTCTTAACATGGATTCTTTCTTCCATCCTCATGTTTATTCTTTCTTATGCATGGCATGGAGTGATCTTAAATGATTTTTCCCGTTTAACTTATCCCAAAGAATTTTTTTTAGTACTAGCTGCCTTTACCTATGTTTTCATCGGGTTTGTACTGGTGAAATTTTATGAAGCAAAATTTTTAGAGAAGACCTTTTATCACAAACCATTTTTTAAAGGTGTAACAAAAGGTGCAATGTGTGGATTTATTTTCTTCCTTATTGCAACAGTAATGGGCGTGTCTTTTAATACCGGTTCAGGTCTTAAAAATTTAGCACTCGATCTGGCCTGGCAGTTAATAGAACAAGGATTAGGCGGTTTGCTTGTGGGCTTTATGTATGCCTCTGCAGAATATAGAGTCTTAAACGATTAGTAGTTGTATTTGTCTCCCCATAAACGTTTCAGGTAATCTCTCATTTCTTTTTCCCTGGCATTGTTTCCGGGTTCATAAAAAACAGTTCCTGCAATATCTTCCGGTAAGTATTCCTGTTTGGAGAAATTGTTTTCATAGCTGTGTGAATATTCGTAATTCGCACCATAGCCAATTTCCTTCATCAGTTTGGTAGGCGCATTCCTTAAATGAAGCGGCACAGAAAGATCACCGGTTTTCTGAACAATCTCAATAGCCGAATTGATAGCCATATACGCCGCATTGCTTTTGGCAGATGAAGCCAGGTAAGTAACCGCTTGTGATAAAATGATTCTGGATTCCGGATAGCCAATCACGTTTACCGCCTGGAAACAGTTATTCGCTATAACAAGAGCAGTTGGATTTGCATTTCCGATATCCTCAGAAGCCAATATTACCAGTCTTCTTGCAATGAATAACGGGTCTTCGCCACCTTCAATCATTCGTGCTAACCAATATACCGCAGCATTGGGATCGCTTCCGCGTATGGATTTAATAAAAACGGAGATAATATCGTAATGATTTTCGCCGGCTTTATCATAAATGGCAACATTTTGCTGTACAATGC
>DASRRA010000126.1:0-1751 GCA_035696085.1 Bacteroidia bacterium
TGTCTTTAATGTGATTCGCATAGGTGTAAACCTGTTTTAATCTTACCAATATCGAGTCACAGATAATTTATTAATATTTGAAGAGAAGTAATGCCCTTGAACAAAATATCAATCAAAAAGTATTTTTCCCATCAACCATAATTATTTTTATACCTGTACCTGTAGAAACTTTATCAATAATTCCGATAGCGCCGGGGGTCTGTGCTATAATTGATTCCAATTCGGCTATGGAATTGCAAAAAGTGGGGGCATCAGCTTTCCCACTAAATGAAAGCCCAAGCCAAAACCTTTTCACTTTATCACCACTCATGCTGTAAATTTTCTGACAAGTGATCTCTCCGGTCGATGTATTTGTCTTCATTAAAACAATACTTACTTTAGTTCCATCGCCCCATCTTTGTTTTTCACCTTTCATGATCGATTTCAGATCTGACATTTTCATTGCGCCCGGAGCCCCTTTAGGATTACTGATAGCAGTAAGTGTGGCATCCTGCGCGTTTATGATCAACGCCGCAAACAATAGCAACAGTACAGAAAGAAATTTTCTATATACCCGTATGCTGAATATTTGAAAAGTCATTGCTTGTTGTTTTATACTAAAACCCGATCGCCAATTGCATGGTTAACCTATCCGTATCTCCTTCTTTTTCTCCGTGCTGATGTTGGTACTCCATTTTCAATGCTGTCAGGTAATTAATGTTGTACCGGATGCCCGCAACAATTGAGGTCGTATTGTTCTTATTATAAAAGATCTCACCCTGTCCAAAGTGTAAATTGTCCCACCTCAAATAGGGTACTATTTTTTCTTTGATCTTAAATCCCGTATAAATGTAAGCAGCCACAGTATGTTGCGACCCGGTCGTATCAGTCTTATTAGTTCCCGATGTTGCTTCAGCTAACACCTCAAATTTATTTCCGAAATAAGCAATTGAACCAGTAAACAGATTTTGATTTACAGTCCAGCCAAGTAACATACCATCGTGTGCGGTAGCACCTTTTGTGATAACATCATTATACCAGGAAAATCCGAACCGGAGACCTTCAACAGGTTTCAAATGTACTGCGGCAGTTATTGATTTTCTTTTGTCATTATCCAGTACATCAGTGGAACCGATACCATTACCGACCATAAGATCATAACCGAATTTCATGTCGCCAAGATTATGCCCTTGCACGCTGATCCCGGTTGTATGTAGCGGAATAATATTAGCATCAAATAAAAGAGGACGGAATATAGTTGGAAAAAGTACCCGGCCATGATGATAAGTATCGTTCCAGTAATTTATGGGAGTATGATGTTTACCCAAAAGAATATTATGATTGCCCGCAATATTATATTTTATAACAATGCGTTCAATACTTACCGAAAATTTTGTAGGTGTGGTATTCGTAAACCTAAAGACACTTTCACCGAGAAATGAAAAACGGTCGCTTAATTCAGAAGTAATGAATAGATCCTGTTCGCCAAGCGAAAATGATACTTTTTCTTTTTGCAAACCTGCTAAGGCATCAACAAATACTCTTATTTGTGTGTTTTGTGAATATACGCCGGGAGAACCGCCCATAAACGCCAATAGAATGCAGATGATCGATATTGATTTTAGTCTTGGCATGGATAGGGTTTAAATCAGCTACCTAAATATACTTATTATAAAATAAATTCAATTTTTTTTGACAGATTTTCATCGTCCAAACCAGGTTCCAGGATCTAATTCCACCAAGAATTCAATTGACGGTTTATAGGTGAAATT
>DASRRA010000127.1:0-4888 GCA_035696085.1 Bacteroidia bacterium
TTATCCATTTTTTCAGTTTCCTGATAAGCATAAGTGGAATTCAGTTCGCTTGTATTTGTTTCTTCTTTTTTCACCATGTGTTTCATCGTTTTGGAATCAGTTGTTGCTTCTGGTGTAACCGTCGGTGAGGCCGTGCATTCAACGTTCAAATGAGAGAATGATATTTCCTTATGCGTCGTTGCCATCGACTTGCTTGAATGTTGTTGAATGGAATTGGTTGCAAAATAAAATGCTACAATTGAGCTCAAAGAAACAATAACAATGCATAGTTGCCCAAAAGTTATCCCGGTTTGTTTTACGTTTGTTTTCATGTCTATTTTATCGTATAAGGTGTTAATATCAATTGAAGCAGAAGGCATAGAAGTAAAACCATTCACGGCGCAGGTACATAACTCACAAGTTGCAATGTGCTGATATAAACGTGCACGTGTTGGTGAATCTATTTTGTTGTTGGTATACGCAAAAAGCTCATCATAAGTTAAACAATTTGTATATAAACTTGCAGTTTTCATAATACATATTTTTTGGCAGTTCTTATCTACGGCGTGTGTTTAATACTTCCACGCGGACTTTTTGCAATTCCATCATACAGTGATTTCGAACCAGTGATGCTAACCATGTTCTAAAATTGGCCATTTCGCGTCTTTTCAACTCGTCTCTCAGCTGGTCAAAAATTTGGAAGGTACTTATATTGGCAAGATTCTTATCTTTAAAATAAAGGACACACATCCCAAATACTAAATGTATATAGCGTTTGTACGCAGCACCTATGTACATAGTTTCATCTGTTTTCTTATACAACTCCACCAGCTCGTTATCGCTCAGGTGGCTTATGTTTTCTCTTGCTTTCATGACCTTGTATTTTAAGTGAAAGAACCCTCATTCCTTTATCTTCCTGGGTAAGCCGGATTCTGTAGGGTTTAACAGGAATTTCATTTTTTTGTTTGGCTGAATGATTAACTGGTGGTTATTTTTAATAAGCGGCAGTTTTTTGATGTTCAATTGCGATAAACCGGATAGCGCTAATTCCTGATATTTATCAGGATCCGCTGTTTTATGGTATCATGCAGATAAAGTTTTAGTAATTTTACCGCAAAAATTGAGAGATGCCTCCTAAAAATATCCGCCGCTTTATACTAACCGCACAGATTACATTGGTTTTTGTTTATTTAGTGATTATTGCAGGCTCTGTGGTTCGCGCTACAGGCTCTGGAATGGGTTGCCCTGATTGGCCAAAATGCTTTGGTAAATGGGTGCCACCAACTTCCGTGACTGAATTACCTCTCAACTATAAAGAAGTGTATGCGGGAGAGCATCATGCTGTGGCCGAGTTTAACCCCTGGAATACCTGGACGGAGTACCTGAACAGACTTGCAGGGGCTATTTTGGGAATACTGATCTTTATTCAATTCCTATTATCGATTAAGCTAAGAAAAGGAAATAAGTGGCTGTTTCGTTATTCGCTCATTGAACTTTTTTTAATAGGCTTCCAGGGTTGGTTGGGTGCAAAGGTGGTAAGCAGTAACCTGGCGCCTCTAAAAATTACTATACACATGGTAGTAGCCTTGGTTATTCTTTCCATAGCGATTCTTATTATTTACAAGGCAAAAACGTCAGTAACAGAAAATATAAATAAAGCAGATCCACTGCTAAAACGCTGGAGCATCATTGTATTTATAGCAACTATTTATCAAATCATGATGGGAACACAGGTGAGAGAAGAAGTGGATGTGTTGCTAAAGAATTTTGATGCAATTTACAGAAGTGAAATTATCGGACACTTAAGTAATACATTTATTACACACCGTAGTTTTGCTATTGCTATTACGTTATTAAATGCAGGATTCATTTTTAAAATACATAAAAATAAATTGTCCGCTTCTATAACAACGTTAAGTAAGTGGTTGGGTGTATTTATTCTAATCGAAATTATGACGGGTATTATATTAAGCAGATTTGCTTTACCCGCATCTGCTCAGCCAACACATTTGTTACTGGCATGTATTATCTATGGATTGCAGTGGATGCTGATTTTGAATCTTTGGAAGAAACAGCAGACATCGGTTTATTTTCCCACTTGAATGTTTCGATGAGGTGTTGAATATCTTTTCGGATAAATTCAATAACCGGCTTAGCGGAGTCGGCATTCGGCGCCTCGAAAAAATAGAGTGCTCCACGAAGAAAATGATGTACACTATCCGTTAAAAAGAATTGTGTGGAAGAGGCCGCGTTTCCTTCAATGTTATAAATCAATCCGTAAACTTTTGCAGCGTCCTTTGATACAGGCATTTCTTCAATACCGGATGCTTTAATTTGATGCCTGGAAGTCATGTCATATGTTTGTTCCAGGTATTTATCAAAGTTACCGTTAACAGGTTTATACGTTAAATGCAACCGGCCTTTAAAAGAAGGAAAGTCCAGGAACAGCCAGCAAGGTTCAGCGTGCGCTTCTTTGTCAACACGCACTTGTGCATAGCTTGGTATTTCAAATGAAAAAGGGCAATCACCGGAATAGGTGGTGTATTCTTTTTTAGGTAGCTCAATTCGGAAATAAGCATGTGGCTTTGGCGATATCACTTCATCTTCCTCATCACTTCCACAGGAAGAAAAGATTGAAAAAAGAGACAGAACAAAAACGGATGCTAGTATGGAGCGTATATTATTCATTAGGCATTCTTTCAATAGTTACTTTAACACGTTTGAGCCTTCGGTTATCAGCGGCTTCTATGGTAAAGGTTAAATTTTTAAAATGAATTTTTTCATTTTTGGTTGGAATACGACCTTCAATTTCCAAAATCAAACCAGCCAGTGTATCCGCTTCCCCTTTTGCATCCTCAAAATCTTCCCCATCAATTTGCAATATGCGGTATACATCATTTAAAAGTGCTTTCCCTTCAAAAACATAATTGGAGTCGTCTAATTTGGAATAGATCAAGTCATCGTCATCAAATTCATCATTTATTTCACCTACTATTTCTTCAATAACATCTTCCAGTGTTACAATTCCGGAAGTGCCTCCATATTCATCTACAACAACGGCCAAGTGAATTTTCTTGGTTTGAAATTCTCTTAATAAATCATCAATTTTTTTGTTTTCCGGAACAAAGAAAGGCGGACGAATAATGGAGTGCCAATTGAACTGATCGGGTTCATCAATATATTGCAACAAATCTTTTGAATACAATACACCCAGTACATTATCCAATGTGCCTTTGTAAATGGGCACTCTGGAAAAACCGCTGTTGGTGATACCATCCAATAATTTTTTAAACCCAAGTTCGCTTTCAAATGCAATGACATCCATACGTGAATGCATAATTTGTTTTACATCCGTATGTCCGAATTTTACAATCCCTTTTAATATTTTATGATCCTCCGCCGGTATGTCTTCATCAACGGTTAATTCCAGAGCCTGAGATAATTCATCAACCGAAATATTATGCGCTCTTGGTTTGATGATTTTATCAAGAACAGATGTAATAAAAATCAGAAAAGAGCTTATAGGATAAAAAATGCGTTGTAATAATTGTGCAAAGAAAATGAGAACACGCGAGGTGCGCAGTGAATTTTGTGTTGCATATATTTTGGGGGTGATTTCACCGATTAGGAGGATCAAAAAGGTAACAGCTACAACTTGTATGATGAAGCCAACAAGTGGATTATTAGAGAAATCGAATAATTCTTCAATGACATAACTGGATAGAATAACAATGGCAATATTGATGAAATTGATGCTGATGACAAGTGTTGCCAATAAACGTTTTGGAGCTTCTATCAGTGTAAGAATTTTTTCATCAGTTTTTTCGCCGGAGGTTTTTAAGGCTTCCATATCGGAAGGCGATAAGGAAAAAAATGCGGATTCGGCGGCAGATACAAGTGCAACAACAACCAGCAAGAGAAACATTCCTAAAATGGCGAATAGGATGCTAAATGAAAACGGTTTTATAATTGAAAGCGGTAACGAATGATATAGAAAACTCGGGAGATCCAAGATTAGTTGATTTTTAGTTATATAAAACCAAAGATAATACTTTGGTTTTATATTTAGATTGCTTTTTAAAACGGAAGATCGTCGCCTGGTTTGGAAAGTGCCGGAATGTCGTCATTACCAGCGCTATTGCTTTCTTTTTTGCCCAGCATGGTAAATGCATCTGCAACAATTTCGGTAGAATATCGCTTTACTTTATCTTTATCTTCCCAAGCACGGGTACGTAATTTGCCCTCCACATAAATGGTCATTCCTTTTTTCAGATATTTTTCGGCAACTTCAGCCAAACCTCTCCAAACGACTACATTGTGCCATTCGGTTTGTTCGACACGTTGACCGTTTTTATCTTTATATGTTTCTGATGTTGCAAGTGTAAAACTTGCAACTGCGGTACCACCTTCCAGGTGCCTTACTTCCGGATCCTTACCTAAATTTCCGATTAAAATTACTTTATTAACTCCTGCCATAATGATGTTGTTTTTGATTTTGAACAAATATACTATCCCCTCACGGCCAGATACAAATTTGTTTTCTTATTCTTCTGAAATACTCAGTGAATACTGCTTCTGCGATTGAAGATACTGATCAATCAGTCGGGGAACAGCATACAGGTGCAATTCTTTTTCAGGAATAATAACGCTTCCTTTTGTAATTAAAGGATTCAAAGAAGTTTTGCAAGTGAGTTCCCAAAATCGCGCATAAATTTTTTGATGGCTGAGTAAATGTTTGTATTCCCTTGAAACCGAGGTAATGGTATAAATGGTATTGCCAATAAATTTTTTCCATTCTTTAGAGCTCAGGAATTTTTCTTCGCTTAGGCGTTGTTCTGTTTCAATCAGTGGGAAATCATACAAATTGATCCAGATGTCTTTCTCCGTTCGTTTGTGAAGAATGGTTTTT
>DASRRA010000128.1:0-7076 GCA_035696085.1 Bacteroidia bacterium
AGAGTTTCAGCTTTTCAAAGTCATAGAAAATGATAGATATAACAGTAGAATAAAAAAAAGTTTTAAAACAGTTGAGGAGCTTGTTGAAACAGCTAACACCATCTTAAACAGAAGGAAAAGTCGAGCAGGAAAATCTCTTGAGCATCATCTTTCCGAAATTTTCAAAACTTTTCATCTTTCTTTTGCAACACAGGTAATAACAGAAGACAACAAAAAACCTGATTTTCTTTTCCCAAATGTTGATGCGTATTACAATGATAAGTTTAACGAAAAGAAATTGGTTGTTCTTGCATCCAAAACTACTTGTAAAGACCGTTGGAGGCAAATATTAAATGAAGCAGACCGAGTTAAAACAAAGCACCTTTTTACTTTGCAGCAGGGAATTTCTAATAATCAACTTGAAGAGATGTACAAATACAATGTTTGTCTTGTTGTTCCAAAAGTATATTTATCGAGTTTTCCAAAAAATTTCCAAAATAAAATTTTGACATTGGATTCATTTATAAATCATGTTCAAAGCACTCAAAAGTAACTTGATGGAGGTTAACCCTTATTATTATAAATCAAAATAATCCACTTCTTATTATTAAATAGCCTTAATATAAAAGGTAAGCGTAGAACTTTCATCCCCAAACCTTGGCTGAAGATGAACAATAATAAGTAATTTCTAAGGGGAATTTCGTTCTTCTTCTTTTTAAAGATTCAACTTTAGCAATAATTTCTTTATTTGCATCTGATCGCAATTCCCCAAATATCCCTATATAAAGATGTTTAATTCTTCCACTGGCAATTGCTTCAAAGACGTGTTCGTCATTATTGCTAAAAGAAACACCGTAGGTAAATAAACACGTATTTCCAGGTGTTTTACTTTTCCCTGCAAGCATAACATTTTCAAAGCTTTCAAAAGAAGTATACAAATATGCATTGTGAGTTATTTTCTCTAGCTTTTTTTGATAATCACCTTCCGTTACGAATAGTGGAAACTTATTTTCGTTGAGAGCGTTACGGCATTGATCAATTAATTTTTTACCTGTATCTTTCCAAGAAAATTTCATCAAAGCTTGACCAGAATCGACAAGGTGTAATGCGCCATGGAGATAGTAAATGTTTTGTAACTCTGTTTTGCCCTGCCAAATTAAATAATCTGAAATACTCGTTTCACCATTTTCATTATTTATATCTCTACCAAAGCCATCATTAAAATTTAGAGTGTAAGATTCATTTTCAACATCGTGCATTAATGTCCAATATAATAGGAGGTCGTAATTTAAGCTATAGATACGCCCATCATTAACGTCATTTGCAATAAAGTGAGAAATAAACTTACGGCAAGCGATATATTTTTCTGCAGGTACATCTGAAGGAAGCTCAGGATGTCGATTAGCTAATGTTCCTATTAAAAGTTCTTTAATTCGTATTGCATCCTTTGCAATTTTAATAATGGTTTGTGGCAATTCCTCCGTGTACCCAGGTATAATTAACGCAGCTTTTTCTAATGCTTCTATTACTAGCTCAAAATCGGTTGTTTTTAACTGCTCAAATGATTTTTTAATTTCAGGAAAAGCTGTAAAATCAGTTTCATCGAACAAAGAATTGTAAGAAAACACCTTATTTATACAAGCAATACTAAAACCATTTCCTAGAAGCAAATGTTTTTTTGAGTAATTAATCGCACTATTTAGAGCTGTCTCAAATGATATAAGTTCCATGTTTAGAAATGCCTTTATTTATTTACAATTAATTTCTCCGTATGAGTTTTCCCCTTAACCTTGTAAATAGCAAAATAAATTCCGCTCACGTATTCATTTACATCTATTTCAATATTTGAGTTTGTAACAAAAGCATGGTATATCATACCTCCTGATGCATCTGTAATTATTAAATCTCCTCCTGCATCTAATTTATCAATTGTTATTGTTGATAAAGAAGGGTTAGGATAAACAGATATATTCATTTCGCTTTCTCGATGTAATACAGGATATGAATTCTGAGTTGTACTTTTAAGAGTATAACATGCCGGTGTTGTAAATAAAATCCTTGTTATCCTATTTCTAGTTGTTCCATTGTAATTGGTGAAACCACCAGCAACAATTACTTTTTCATCTTTCACTACTTGTGTTGCCCAAACATCACCATTAGCGTTTCCAACGAAAGTAGAATCAACTGTTCCATCATTATCTAAAAGAACAATACGATTTACATTTTTATTATCATATTTCGTGAATCTGCCGCCGACTAAAATTTTATTATTTTTAAGATAACTTACGGTTTGGACAAATGGTGCATTATCTGGATTGCCCCATGTTAGTGTTCGTTTGAAAGTACTGTCTATACTTCCGTCTAAATTGAGTCGATATGCAACTCCATAGTAATTGTACTGTGTAGCTCTTTTTCCCCCTCCGATAATTAATTTTCCATCTGGTTGTAAGGCGATTGAATAAATTGTTTCGTTATTTGCAAGTGGCTTAAGGCTCCTATCTAAATCGCCATTTGAATTCAAACGAATTAACCCCATGTAGTAGATTCCATCATCAATGAACAGAAATGAGCCTCCGATCATAATTTTTCCAGATGTTAAAGGCAGAATAGAATACACTGACCCTCCATTTAATGGAAAAGGGGCAAAACTATTATCGATTGTTCCATTAGAATTTAATCGTACAATTGAAGGAGAGGTTACCCCATTAATTTTTTGAAAGCTTCCACCGACAATAATCTTTCCGTCTGATTGTATTGTAATTACGTTCACTATTCCATCTGTTCCGCTGCCTATTTGGAAACTGTTATCTAACGTTCCGTCAGCATTAACACGTATAAAGTTTTTGACCGCAGTTGAATTATAAGAAGTAAAATCGCCTCCAATTAGAATCTTCCCGTCGGTTTGCACAGCAACACCGTAAACAGGACCATTCAATCCAGTTCCTGGGTCAAACGAATTATCAATTGTTCCGTTTTTAGCGAGGCGCGCAATGTGATTTCTCGATTTATATTGATATGCATAAAAATTTCCGCCAATAATTATCTTTCCGTTTTTTTGAATAGCACTTACCCTTATAGTACCGTTCGCACCGGTAGTTTTATTTAATGTATGATCAAGACTACCGTCCGTATTGAGTCTTACCAAGTTATTAGCAGTGCAGGTATTTACTTCTTTAAAGAAACCACCAACAATAATTTTTCCGTCGGGTTGAATTGTCGATGTATAGGTCGCATTAACTCTTTGAGTTGTTTTATTTATTTGCAAAAAGTTGGAGTCGACTGTTCCATCCGGATAAAGTCGACTTATATAGTTAGAACTAATATGATCATCCGGAACAATATTTTGGCTGCCTGCTACTATAATTTTTTCATCACTTTGAATATTCAATGAGTAAATAATAGAGCGAAACATATTTTGCTCCTTAAAGGTTGCGTCTTCCGTTCCATTAGAATTAAACCTTTTGAGTATGCCCGAAACTCCATTAATACTAAAACCTTCCGCTCCTCCACCAATTATTATTTTTCCATCGTTTTGAACGGCCATTGCATTTATATTCATTACATTAATTGGTGAATATACATGATTACTAAATGAATTGTCAACAGTGCCATTCGCATTCAGTTTTCTTAAAGCGCAATTATTATACGCTATTATTATTTTTCCATATGCATCTACCGCAATTTTAGAAATGTTTGTATAAGATGTATCAGTTGCATTAAACGAGGCGTCTATGGTTCCATTCTTATTAAGCCTTACTAAACCATTATTGCTCGTACCATTATAATTTGAAAAGAATCCTCCTACTAGAATTTTTCCGTCCGCTTGCATCGCTATTGAAGCAATAGGTCCATTAAAACCTGCACCCATTTTAAAAGTATTATCGATATTTCCATTTGCATTCAACCGAATGAAAAATTGAACTGGTAGTCCATTATAATCCGAAAAGGCGCCACCGACAAGAATTTTATTATCCGATTGAATAACAAGAGAGCTTGGTGCATTGTTAAAACCAGTCCCCATATTAAATGTATTGTCAATATTACCGTTCACATTTAACCGCGCTATGTGATTGGCCGAAGAGCCGTTGTAATTCATAAAATCTCCTGCAATTATAATTTTATTATTGCTCAACTGAATAGCAGAAAGCGTTATCCGACTATCTGGTCCTTTTAGGATTGAATTTTCTCCGGAATCCGGAGTGTTGAAGGTAGAATCGTTTGTACCTCTCTGTGCGTATGTGCAAAAAGAAAAATAGCTCATCAAAAAAATGAAAACAAATTTATTCTTGACTGTTGGGGTGTTGTTTGTCTTTTTCATAATAAGTTTTATTAGGTGTCTAAAAGCTAAAAACGGAAATATCATTTGCATGACGAGAAAATTTCATCCGGTAAAGGAATACAGGTTCGCATCATATATCTATGATATTGATCATATTTTCGTTTAATTTTTGAAAAAAGCAATGAGCGAACGATTGCTCATACTTTAGTGGGGAAGGGAAATTACAGTGATGCAATAATAGACTAATATTCGTTGTAATTACAAATTTGTTATAAGATATAATTATAAAGCGTTGAATGAGTCGCTTTATTATGAGACCGAGTGAGGTGTATGCGAAGAGTTCTGGGCTCAGTTATGATCACGATGAATTTTAAATTAAAAAATGAACCTTTTATCTTTGCTAAATTGCATCAACTGCGCTACATTATTTGTGCATGTTTTCTCTCTTATATTCCTTCTATGCGTTTTGACTGTATGAAAACTAATGTTTAATTTTTGAGCGATAACGGAGTTGTTATAGCCTTTTAACACGAGATTAATAATTTCTTTTTCACGCAAGGTTAATTCTAAAGTTGGATCATCAGGATAGTACCGATCTTGATATACTATAATATTGTTATCATTCTTATCGCAATAAGAAACAGTTTCTGTAATGATATTATCGGTTTTATAGGAGCTAATATCTATGCACACACCTGACAAAATTAAAGGCATTCCATATTCATCAGATTTAGGTATAATGGTGTGTTGTAAAATATGACGATATGTATTGTTATCCGTTGCAGCGCGATAATTATCTGTATAACAATATTTAGTTTGATCGTTCAATGGGATAGTAGTCATAAACTGAAATCTTTTTTTGTAGATAGAATTATAAATCTCAGCTTCGGCTTGGTGTTTCATTAAAATAAAATACCCAACTCCAATGTCTTTTAATAGCTGTCTACAATTATTCATATCGCTGGGAAAACCGTCACTTAAATGAGCATATTTACCTGTGCATAAATCCAATGTAAAGAATACAGTTGGCATGTAGGGTAATTCCTTGAAATATTTTCTACTAAAATCTTCGATGTCCCTATTAACTGTAAGTTTTTTCTTAATAAGAGCTTCTACATACTCTGACAAGGAAGGGTAGTATATATTGTTGACCACGTTGATAGGAGTTAATAGTTAAAACGAACCCATTCCCTCATAAATTCTCCAAGTAAAAAAAACTATTCTTGATAAAAGCAAAGATAATGCATTTACGTTTGTACGTAAAATTTCAGCTAAAGGCCCTTCAAATTGTCCCTGCACATGTTTAAATAAGACCTTTCTTTACTGACTTTTAGTAATTGGGTAACATTTGTTGTCCCTGTTTTTTCTCGAATGCTTCTTCTATGTGCTTTAACTGTACGAAAACTGATATGCAACTGCACTGCTATTTCCTCGTTTGATCGACCTGATACCAATTGCAAAAATTTCTCGCTCCTTTTGGGTTAGCAATTGTTCTTCCATTTCATCGGGTAGTAGTAGTCTTCACGTACAATTTTTGCCATTTCTCTACTACTTAAACAGGTTATAGTATCTATAATCTTATTGTCAGTTTTATATATAGATATGTCTCCACACACTCCTGAAATAACCAATGGTTTTGATGAATTATCTGATTGGGACACGATCATATACTGCAAAATATGCTTATAGGATTTTTTATCGGTAATCAAACGAAAATTATTCCTGTTCTCAAATCCAAAACAAAAAATATTCCCGCAATCCAAGGCATCATGTTAAAATGAGTGCTTTCCATTTCAAAAGAACAGGTGAGGTTACAATACATGTTGGGTAACATTAAATTAGAAGTGCTCATTTTATAAAATTTTATATGAAATACCTCTTAAGAGGTATAAACTATTTAATTGAAGATAATAGGTTTGTAACGAAATAAGAGATAGGCATAAAGATATATAAATAATAACTAAGGAAAAAAATATAGACGTATCAATATAAAGCGAACTGCTATGAAAAAATTGACAATAATTTTAAGTGTGTTTATCGGCATAATGAGCCAAAACACCTTCGGAAATACTCCGCTTAAAGAGGTGGAATTTAATTGGAGTAGCCCTTCAGTAATTTGGTCGGGGGAACCGCTTTCTATTCCATGCAAAGAATTATTTTATATAAAAATTGGAGATTTACCCAAGAGCATCAAAGAGGTTAAAATTAATATTTATGAAACAACAGGTATTAGGTATTCGGAAATTGCGAAAGACAATGCCCAAAAAACCACTTTCATTTGCGTAAAAAAAAGCGAAACAGAATATTCGGCCCTTATCACAAAATCATTAACATTTAAAAGATGGTATTATGTTGAAGTTGTGGTTATTGATGCGGACAATATAGAAATAACCAAAGATGCAAAAGCATATGCGCTATATCAAAAGGATGAAGCTTCTAGCCTTGAATTTTATGGTTCAATTGGAATGGTAGCATTTACTCAAAACCACTTTTTGGGTCTTCAACCGAATTTAGGTTTTGCTACCGGGCTAAAAATAAAATTGAAACCAGTTAGTACTAATCCAAAGATTGGTAGATTTGGGCTTTACCCCAAAGCAAGCAAATGGTCTCTTGTCATTGGAACAGTAATTAATGATTTAACATATAAATCTACGGATTTGAAAGCTCCAATTTTTGGCTTAAAACCTATTTTAGGGGCTGACTTTGAAATCTCAGGAAACATTGGTATAAGCTGTGGCGGAATTTTAGTTAGTCAAAATACTGAATCAAAACTTAGTAGCAGACCAAACTTGTCGACTGGTTTTTGGATTAGTTTATC
>DASRRA010000129.1:0-11002 GCA_035696085.1 Bacteroidia bacterium
AGGAGGAAGTGATAATGATTGTGCCAATGGTTTAATATTGGATGATGCCTCAAATGTATATATTACCGGTGGAACCAGAAGTAAAGATTTTCCTGTAACAGCAGGTGTTGTCCAATCATTGGCTGGGGGAGGGAAAGCCGATGGCTATGTTACAAAAATAAAGAATGATGGTAGTACTGTACTAGCATCTACATATTGGGGCACTGATATGTATGATCAGAGTTATTTTGTTCAGTTGGATAAACAAGATAATGTATACTTGTTTGGTCAAACAGATGGGAAAATGCCCGTTATCGGAAAAGTTTATAGTAATCCGGATGCAAAGCATTTCATCACAAAGATGAATAACGCATTGAGCAATGTTGTTTTTTCGACGGTCTTTGGAAATGTCGATAGTTTACCCACGATTACCCCTACTGCCTTTTTAGTAGATGTTTGTTCAAACATTTATGTAGCGGGATGGGCAGGGCGATTCAATAAATCTAATTTTTTAGAAAATGGTCCAGCATTTAATTTACCGGTTACCGCGAATGCACCGGACACATCAACTGCAGGTCACGACTTTTACTTAATGGTTTTAAGAGCTAATGCCGATTCATTGTTATACGGAACCTATTGGGGGGGAGACATTAGTGCTGAACATTGCCATGGTGGTACGAGTCGTTTTGACAGAAAAGGAATTGTTTACCAATCGCTTTGTACGGGTTGCGGTGCACAACAAGATTATCCGATTTATCCGGCTGACGCGTATCCGGGTATTCCGGGGCAACCTAATGGAAGTAATAATTGTAACAACGCCATTTTTAAAATTGATTTCCAGGTCAAATTAGCGCTTGCTGATTTTTCCGTTGATTATATTAAGGGATGTGCACCACTTACGGTTCATTTTAAAAACCAAAGCACATCAGGAAAATTTCTATGGGACTTTGGAAGCAACAATACATCAACGGATTTAAATCCTGTTTATACATTTAATAATGCAGGTACTTATCTTGTTAAATTATTTGTGAACGATCCTGCCTCTTGTAATCTCTGGGATTCCGTTTATCAATACATCACCGTTTATGAAGGCATTACGACCGACTTTGAAACAGAAGCAGCACCCTGCTCAAATGAAATTACATTTAAAGACCTGACAGTAAAAAATCCAATTTCATGGGAATGGGATTTTGGTGATGGGGATAAATCAACCTTGCAAAACCCAAAGCATACTTTTAAAGAATTTAACAAAACATATCCGGTAACACTCATTTCAAAATCAGCAAATGGTTGTACGGATACAACTACTGTTGATGTTGATTTTGTTGGGTTTACAACCGCCATAAACGCAGATCAAACAGTTTGTAAGGGCGCACCTGTTCAGTTGAAAGCTACAGGTGGTTTTGAGTACAGATGGGTGCCAACCGCAGGTTTATCCGATCCAACCATTCCGGATCCAATTGCTACACCGGATACAACAACCATTTACGAGGTTCATATCAAGACAAAGAATGCACTCGGCGATACCTGTGAATCTATTTTATCCACAAAAATAACCGTGATGGACCCTTCCAAAATTTCCCTGGTTGCAACAGCTGACAAGGATACCATCGTGAAAGGCGAAACAACAACGATACATGCACTTACAGATCCTTCATTAAAAATCCATTGGACGCCCACTACAAATGTCAATAACCCCACGGCATTTAATACACTTGTGACACCACCGGTAACAACTACGTATACCGTTTCTATTAATGATTCATTGGGCTGTTCCAGGTCAGCAACAGTTACGATTTACGTTGTTTCAGATGAGTGTGAAGAAAGCAATGTATTTGTACCGAATACTTTTACTCCCAATGGAGACGGACAAAATGATATCTTGTATGCCAGAAGTAATGTGGTATCAACCATTTATTTTGCTGTTTACAACCGCTGGGGACAATTGGTGTTTGAAACGACTGATTTAAAAAAAGGGTGGGATGGTAATTACAAAGGCATGAAAGCCGACCCTGCTGTATTTGCCTGGTATGTGAAAGGCAAATGTTTTAATGGAAAAGAGTTTTTCAAAAAAGGAAATGTTACCCTGATCAGATAAAATGATGATGAATAAAACAATACAACAAAACCAAATGCGTGCACCATTTTATAAAAATGGCTTGCTTGCTTTATTGTTGGCTATTGCTTCATCAGCTGCAGCACAGGATATTCATTATTCTCAGTTTAATGCATCGCCTCAAAATTTAACCCCTGCCCAAACAGGTCTATTTGACGGTGATTGGCGCTTTGTTGGAAATTACAGAAGTCAATGGTCAGCTATCCCGGTTCCGTATAAAACATTTTCATTAGCTGCCGATACCCGCTTTAGTAAGTTATTAAAAAAGGATGTTCCAGCCGCTGGATTAGTCATTAACACAGATAAAGCTGGAGATTCAAAATTTACGACACTACAAGTATTGGCATCCCTTGCTTACATAAAAAAATTAACAGCGGACTCAACCAACTTTTTATCGCTTTCTATTCAACCCGGTTTTACAACCAAAAGCTTTGATATCAATGCACTCACCTTTGATAACCAATACAACGGTGATGTCTATGATAAGAATTTAGCAAGCGGTGAGAATTTTGCAAAAACAAGAATAAGCTATTTCGAATTGGGTGGAGGACTTGCGTACCTATGGAGGAAGAGTGCCCGTAAGCAAATAAACATAGGCGTTTCAGCACAACATTTAACACAACCCAAACAATCCTTTTTTAATAATAGTGAAATCGAATTAGATATTAAAACAACTGTAAGTGGTTTGGCGCAATTTCCGATAGCCGAAAAAATAGATGTTATCCCAACTTTTATGTATCAAAAACAATGGAAATTTAATGAAACGCTGATAGGTGCATTTGGAAAGTATTATCTCAAACCCATCGATGGTAAAACAACAGCCGTTGCCTTAGGAGCGTTCTATCGCATGAAAGATGCATTTATTCTGGTAGCCAATATGGATTATAAAAATTTCAATTTAGGTGTAAGCTATGATGTAAACACTTCTCGCTTGATAGCTGCAACAAACAGACGTGGAGCTTTCGAGTTGTCGGTTATATATATCTTCAAGAAAGAACCAGTATTTATTGCTAAAAAACGTATTTGTCCAATTTTCATGTAGTATGTCAAGTCTTTTGAACCGGTATTTCAGTATCCTTCTCATTTCATTTTCGTTCATTTCTTCGAATGCATACTCGCAAAAACTAAAAACCTTGTTAGCTAGTGGAGACAAAGCTTTTGCGGAAAAGGATTTTTTAGGTGCTTCGATCTATTACAATTATGCGATTCTGAAGGATTCAACTGATATGGCTATTCAGTATAAATACGCAGAAGCCAGTCGCCTGAACTTTGAATACGATGTTGCCGAACATTGGTATAGTAAAGTATACAAAACAGACCCTCAGGGGAAACTGTATCCGGAATGTGTTTTTTGGCTTGCCACCTTGAAAAAGAACAAAGGAAAGTATAAGGATGCGCGTAAAATGTTTGATAAATACGCCAAGAAGAATAAGAAAAAGAAAGATGATTACTTTGTAAAAAAAGCTATACAGGAAACTGCTGCATGTGATTTAGCGCAATTACTGGTTGCAAAACCAAATATCGAAGTAAGTGTCATTCACCTGGATAGTGCTGTAAACAGCAAGGTTTCTGAGTATGCACCCATGCAGGTGGATAGCTTGTTGTATTTTTCTTCCTTAAAAGATGGAAAAGACAAAGACAAATCGCAGAAAATTAATTACAATAAAATTTACACAGCTGTACAGGATAGTGTAAAATGGGAAAAAGCAAAAGAGTTGGATAGCCTGTTTAATAAAACCGGCGTTCACAACGCGAATACTGCCTTTAATGAAGATTTTACGAAAGTGTATATCTCACGTTGTGAAGGGAAAAATGCACAGGATTTTGCCTGCGAAATTTACGCTTCCGAATATGTAAATGGACATTGGCAATCCTTGAAAAAACTGCCGTCTGAGATTAATCAATCAGGTTCTACAAATACAAACCCAGCAGTAGGCTATTTGGGCGAAGAGGAGGTGTTGTTTTTTGCATCCACCAGATCAGGAGGAAAAGGTGGATTTGACATTTGGTACAGTAAAATAAATAAAGATGGATCGTTCGAAAAGTCCATCAACGCAGGAGATAAGATCAACACGATAGAGGATGATATCACGCCATTTTATTGTAAACCCTGCCAGGAATTGTTTTTCAGTTCTACCTGGCACAAAGGCTTAGGAGGCTTTGATATTTTTAAAAGCGAATACAAAAACAACATGTTTGAAGAATCAAAAAATTTAGGTGTTCCGATTAACACCAGCTATAACGATATCTACTTTTCCATCAATTCAAAACAAACCCAGGCATTTTTATCTTCCAACCGGAAAGGCTCCTATTTTGAAGAAAAAGAAGGTTGCTGCAATGATATTTACATGTTCAAATTGCCAAAGATAAATGAACCGCCTAAAAAAGTGGACAGTACCCAGATCTTTGTAACGCAAATGAAATTGCTGGTTCCACTCACCTTGTACTTCCACAATGATGAGCCGGATAAAAAAACATTAGCCACCACTACCACAAAAAATTATAAAAAAACATACGAGGATTATGTGGCCATGAAGGAGCTTTACAAAAAGGAATATGCAAAAGGCGCCAAGCCGGCTGATCTGGAAAGAGCATACAACGACATCACCACTTTGTTTGAAGATACCGTAGATGCTGGAATGCAAGACCTGGAAAAATTTGCGCAGCTTCTGCTAAGGGTTTTAAAAGATAAAGAAAAAGTAACCATTACCATGCAAGGTTTTTGCAGTCCCCTCGCCTCAACCGATTACAATGTGAACCTGGCGAAAAGGCGAATTTCCAGTCTCCGCAATTATTTTATGCAATACCAGGACAGTGTTTTTGTGAAATATGTTAACAATACCAACCCGGAAGAAGGAAGCATCACATTTTTGGATGAAGATGTTGGGGAATTAAAAGCACGCCCCAATGTAAGCGATGATTATTACGATACGAAAAACTCTGTGTATAGCCCTGCAGCAGCTTTGGAGCGCAAAATTCAGATTATTGCTGTCTCCACATTTTCATCAAATAAGCCTTAGTCGGAGACGGAAAATCATCTATTTATTTTGATTGTAAAACCTACTGAAAATACGTAATTTTACCTAGTATAAAATAAACCTGATGCGCTACTTTGTAAGAATCGTTTTGTTATTATTTCCTTTTGCTGCATCTGCCCAGCAACCACAAGATGTAACTATGAATGGTTACAATAAATTCTACTATGATAACGGAAAAATTTCCAGCGAAGGAACCATGTTGAATGGAAAACCAAACGGTTACTGGAAAACCTATTCGTTGAATGGATTTATTAAATCAGAAGGGAATCGAAAAGATTTTAAACTGGACAGCATTTGGAAATTTTATACCGAACAAGGCAAGTTGGCTTTTGAGTTTAATTATAAAGAAGGAAAGAAGAATGGTTTAAAAAAAACCTATGATACCAAAGACGAAGTCTTGATATTGGAAGAAAGCTATGTGAACGATGTGAAGGAAGGCCTTACAACCAGCTATTACAAAGATGGTAAGGTAAAAGAAACCATACCATTTGTTGCGGGAAAAGAAGACGGACAGGGTTTTGAGTACAGTGATCCAGACGGACTGATCATTTCGCTCACGCAATATAAAATGGGTTTTATACAAAAAGCAGAAGCGATTAACAGAAGAGATAAAAATGGTTGGAAGCAGGGAATGTGGAAAGAGTTTTATCCAAACGGGATGATAAAAACAGAAGTCACTTATACGGACGATAAAATGAGTGGCTACTTAAAAGAATATTCATCGAAAGGAAGTCTTTTAAATACTACCAAATATGTAAATGGCATAATACAGACAAATGCGCCTGAACTGGCGAAAATAGATGTGAAAAACGCCTACTATGAAAGTGGTGCTATTCGATATACAGCAACATACAGAGATGGTGTTGCAGAAGGAATTCAAAAGGAATTTTCAGAAGACGGAAAAATATTGAATGCAAAAGTATATGTAGACGGTAATCTTACAGGCGAAGGAATCATAGATACAGCAGGCCAAAAGCAGGGTCCCTGGAAAGAATATTATCCAGGTAACATCTTGAAATCAAAAGGCACTTATCTGAATGGTAAGCGTGTTGACGAGTGGATGTTTTATTTTTCAAATGGTAAAATGGAACAAACCGGTAAATACGATAAAAAAGGAAAAGCGCAAGGTCCATGGAAATGGTATTACGAATCAGGACATATTTTGCGGGAAGAGAATTATCGAAATAATCTGCAAGATGGACTGATGACAGAATATAGTGATAGTGGAAAAGTAATTACAAAAGGGGAATACCTGGATGGATTGAAAGAAGGGCCCTGGATGCTGGAGTTACCGGAGTATAGAGAAGAAGGTGTTTACAAAGCAGATAAATGGGATGGTGAATGGAAACATTATTACGCAGAAACAAATACGCTGCGCTTTGTCGGGAAATTTATTGACGGGGTGCCGGATGGCTTGCAACAATTCTATTATCCAAATGGAAGGTTGAAACAAAAAGGAAAATATGTGGGCGGATTAAAAGATGGAAACTGGGAATTTTATGATGAAGATGGTTTTTTGATCCTCACTATTCTGTACAAAGGCGATGTAGAAATAAGGTTTGATGGGGTAAGGGTTTTCCCGGAAGTTGCATCGGATTCAAATCTTAAATAATCACTGGTTCTAATGATAGCAGTTTCTAACAAAACGAGATCAGAACTTCTCACCGAGATAAAAAAACTTCAGGAAGAATTAAAAATTGTAAAATCAACTGCAGCTCCCATGCTCAAATGGGACGCGTTCATAATGAATTCGCCAAATGAAACATTCATTTTGGATAAGAAATCGGTTATAAGATCTTCCAATAGAAATGAAAAAAATAGCGTTTTCAAATTAAAAATCGGAAAGAAGCTGTGGACTATTATCCCGCCAAAAACCCAGAGGGAAGCAAAAAAAGCTATTCAAACTGTATTAAAAAAAGGGATTTACCAGGAATTTAAATTTGAACAAACACTGGATGGCGTTAAGTTTTATCTTAAGAATAAAATGACACCCATCCTTGAAGCAAAAAAGGTAACCGCAGTCATTGTAGAAGTTGAAGACTGTACAGAAGAGATTGAATTAAAAAACAAACTCGCACACAGCGAAGAAAAATACACCGACTTTCTAAATCAAATTCTCAGTGGTGTTATTATATATGTTGATTTCAAGCTCGTGTTTGCTAACAAAGCAGCATTCGAAATGTTTGGAATAAAGAAGAATAAAGATGTAAACGAAATTGAAAAAAACATCTTTAATTATGTACTACCAAGCTATCAACCACTACTTAAGCAGCGCATAAAAAAGCTGTTAAGCAATGAAGATGTGCCCGTTTCAGAGTTTGAAGTAAAAACACCCTCCGGCGAAATTTTATTTATTGAAACAAAACCAAGCAAGATTTTTTACAAAGGAAACCCTGCTGTTCAGGTTACATTTAATGATGTAACAAACAGAAAGAAAATTGAGAAATCAGTAAAGGAATCCCAAAACAGCCTGACCCAGGTTTTAAAAAATATAAATGAGCTGGTATATTACGTGGAGTTTCTACCAAATGGAGAGAAGAGACTTAATTATGTTGGAAAACAAATAGAAACCATTTTTGGAGTCACATTAAAGGAATATAAACAAAAGGGAAAAAAGCTATGGGCATTTTGCCATCCTGAAGATAAACAAAAGATAGAACACGCAACTGCCCTTGTAAAAAAAACCAAGCAACCCCAGGAAATTGTTTACCGGTATTTGCATCGTAAGAAAAAACAATATATCTGGGTAGAAGAACGCATTATTCCTCAAATTGATGAGAAAGGAAAATACACAGGGAATTTCGGACTTATAAAAGATGTCACCACACAAATAAATTATGAGCAACGATTAAAAGAAGAAAAACGGATGGCTCAAAATTATCTGGACGTTGCAAACGTAGTATTGGTGGTAATCAACAAGGATCAAACAGTTGCCCTGATTAATAAAATAGGCTGCCAACTTTTAGGATATAAGGAAAAGGAAATCATTGGCAAAAATTGGTTTGATCATTTTATTCCGAAAAATGAGCGGGAAAAAACAAGAGCTGCTTTTGAGAAGGCCATACATGGCAAAGTTGCTAAAGACCACTTTAAAGAAAGTCAAATTTTATCTAAAAATGGAGAGAAACGAACCATTTCCTGGAAGAGCTCCCTTATTTATAATGATGAAGGAGTGATTACGTCCATCCTTTCATCAGGAGAAGATATCACCGAACAAATCATTGCCGAAACAGCATTGAAAGACAGTGAAAAACGATTCCGGATTTTATCCAATGCTACTTTTGAAGGAATTGTATTCACAGAGAATGAACAAATTATTGAAGCCAATGATCAATTCACCAAACTATTAGGTTTTAAGGATCCCAAAACATTGATAGGCAAAAACCTGGTCAATGATTTTTTTATTCCGGAACACCGTAACATGGTGAAGCAACAAATGCAAAAGCTCAAATCCAACCCCTTTGAAGGAAAATTGGTTACCAAAAGTGGTTTGGTGTTAACGGTGGAAGCCAAGGGGCAATGGATACCTTATTTTGGAAGGCAGATACGTGCCACGGTCATGTATGATGTTACAGACAGACAGCAGTATCAAAAGAAACTGGAGCAGAGCAGGGAAAACTATAAAAACCTCATTGACAATTCTCCAAACGGAATTTTAATTTATTATAAAGGAGCTTTACAATTTGCAAACAAGAGCGCAATTAAATTATTTGAAGCCGATTCATTCAGCCAAATCCATTTAAAAGAAAACTTTTCTTTGTTGCTACCTGAATATAGAGAGCGAGCCAAAGAGCGTGTACAGCAGGCTTCGGAAGGTGCGTCATTACCTTTTGTGGAAATAAAGATTAAAACCTTAAAAGGGAATGTCCTGACATTGGAATCCAAACCGGTTGCTATTAAATACAATGACCAGGATGCAATTCAAATCATCATGCAGGATGCAAATCCTCAAAAACAATTAATAAAAGAACAATTAAGAGCACAAATTGCGGAGGAAACCAACTTCACGCTACAGCAAGAGATATTTGAACGAAAGCAGGCAGAGCGTACATTGCAACAGGCTCAAAAGTATACACGTTTACTTATTGACAGTTCATTGGATATGATCTGTGCATCTGACAAAGAAGGCTATATAACCGAGTTTAATTCAGCAGCAGAAAAAACGTTTGGCTATGAAAGATCTGAAATTCTTGGTCGGCATGTAAGTGTGCTGTATGCCAACTCACCACAACGAATAAAAAATGCATATGAATATTTATATGAGAAAGGAAGATTTGCGGGAGAGGTTGTCAATATTAAAAAGGACGGACAGAAATTTATTGCCTATTTATCGGCATCAGTACTCAGAAATGATATTGGCGAATTAGTAGGAGCTATGGGTGTTTCCCGTGATATCTCCGAAATGAAAAGAGCCGAACAAGAGTTAAGAAACAGCGAAGAACGCTACCGCGCCATTTATGATCAGGTATTTGTTGGCATTGCAAAAATATCACTGAACGGAAAATTCATCCAGGTTAACGAACAAATGTGCAATATGCTGGGGTATACCAAAGAAGAGCTTTGCACCAAAACATTTATGGATATTACCGTAAAGGAAGATATTCCAACAAGTGTTAATCTGATGAAAAAACTGGCTTCAGGCCAAATGGAGAAGACCACTTTTGAAAAAAGATATTTACATAAGAGTGGTAAGATCATCAACGCGAATATTGCAACTTCTTTGGTGGTGGATGCACTTGGAAACCCTTCTCATATCATTTCCATTTTCCAAAATATTACGGAGAAAGTAAAGCTGGAACACGACCGACAGTCACAGTCGGCAAGACACAATGCGATTATTGAAAGCAGCTCCCACATTATCTGGACAACGGATAAACAGATGTGCCTGACCTCTTTCAATAAGAACTACGCTGCTGATTTAATGAAGCACTACAACGTACAGGCATACATTGGACTATCCGTAGTATCTGTAAAAGTAGTGCTAACAGAAGAGTATAACAATTACTGGCTGAAAAAATACGAAGCCGTTCTACGTGGAGAGCATCAGTATTTTGAAACGAAAATGATCGATCGTCAAAACAATGTGGTGTGGCGGGAAATATTCTTGAACCCTATTTTTGATGAATTAGGCAATTTAGTGGAGGTAGCAGGTATAGGACTTGACATTACAGAGAAGAAGCTGGCCAACGAACAAATTCATAATTCCTTACAAGAAAAAGAAGTTCTCTTAAAAGAGGTCCATCACCGTGTAAAGAATAACCTACAGGTTATTTCCAGTATCTTAAATTTACAATCGTCGTATGTAAAGGATCAAAGCACATTGAATATTTTGAAGGAAAGCCAAGATCGGATAAAATCCATGGCCTTTATCCATGAAAGCTTGTATCAAACCAAGGACTTTTCGAGTATTAATTTCTCGGAGTATGTAGTCAACCTTTCGCAGAACTTACTTCATTCATATTCAAGCCTGGAGCATGAAATAAAATTAAATCTTGACATTCAAAATGTTTTCCTTAATTTAGACCTGGCGATTCCATGTGGATTAATCATTAACGAAATTGTTTCAAACGCGTTAAAGTATGCATTTGTCGATAAAATGGAAAATGCTGAAATAATGATTAAGATGCACCTGGTTGGAGAAGACCTGCAATTGCAGATTAAAGACAATGGTGTTGGATTACCGAAGCATATTGATTATCGAAATACCGAATCACTCGGCTTGCAATTGGTCGTAACCTTAGTTGATCAATTAAATGGAAATATTGAATTAGACTGCACAAAAGGTGCACATTACAATATATTATTTAAACAAAACCAAGTTAAAAACCGGATATAAAATGTCAAAAACAAACATTCTTATAGTAGAAGA
>DASRRA010000130.1:0-6935 GCA_035696085.1 Bacteroidia bacterium
ATCCAAAATCAAAAAATTTGGATTTTTAATCAGGATGGTCATCAAATACAACCTTCTCTTTTCACCTCCGCTTAACTTCGAAACATAGCCATATTGCACATCCGGAGGGAATAAAAATTTTGTCAGTAAACCCGATGCGGATAATTTGGAGCCATCCGCCAAAGGAATAAATTCGGCAATATCTTTTACGATTTCAATCACCCGTTTATCTTCCGTTAGCTTTAATCCTTCTTGAGAATAGTAGCCAAACACCATCGTCTCACCTGCCTGAATCGTACCGGAATTCGGTTGCTCCAGCCCCATAATCATATTTAAGAAGGTAGATTTACCCACACCATTCTTCCCAATGATACCTATCTTTTCTCCTTTTTTGAAGATGTAAGAAAAATCATTCACGATTTTCGTTTCTCCAAATGCCTTCTTTATTTTATTAAACTCTAATATCTTTCCACCAATGCGCGACATTTTCACACCCAGCTCCAGCTTGGTGTCGGTTTGTTTGCTGAATGCTTTTTCTTTGATATCCTGAAATGCATCTACCCTATATTTTGCTTTTGTACCGCGGGCCTTGGGCATCTTTCTTACCCACTCCAGCTCTCTCACATATAAATTTTTGGCCTTATCGATTTCGCTGTTTTCAATTTGCTCACGCTCTGCTTTCTTCTCAACATAGTATTGAAAATTGCCTTTGTAGTGATACAATTTTCCATTTTCAATTTCGATGATTTGTGTGCATACGCTATCTAAAAAATAACGATCGTGCGTCACCAGCAACAAGGTCAGATCCTTTGAAACAAGATAGTTTTCAAGCCATTCAATCATTTCCACATCCAGGTGGTTGGTGGGCTCATCCAGTATCAGCAAATGCGGTTCTTCAATTAATACTTTTGCCAGCGCAACACGTTTTTTCTGACCGCCTGAAAGGGTTTGAATAGTTTTATCTAAAAAAGCGATTTTTAATTTTTGAAGAATTTCCTGCACTTTTGCTTCAAATCCCCAGGCGCCGAGCTTATCCATTTGCGCACTGCACTGTTCCAGACGGTCAGATGTTTTATCGTTATATTCCTTTTCAAATGCATGGAGCGCTTCTTCATAATCTCTTACGGCATTCAAAAGTGGATTATTGCTATTGTAAATCGCTTCGATTACGGTTGATGCACCATCAAAAGCGGGATTTTGATCCAAGTAAGTTACAGTAATATCTTTGCGAAATGTAACCGTACCACCATCTAAAATCTCTTTGCCCATCAATGTTTTCAGGAGCGTAGATTTACCGGCACCATTCTTTGCAATCAATGCAATACGATCACCCTGGTTAAGACCAAAGCTGATTTTATCAAATAATAATTTTGTTCCGTATGATTTTGAAACGGATTCAACTGATAGATAATTCAAGAAAGTTGTTTTTAAAAATTCGGCTGCAAAGGTAGGAAAAAATCAGAGCGAGTGCGAGATTGAGTGTGCGTATTCTCACACTCAATCAAATTATCAAATCATTCCTTCGTAGGATTCTCGGTTGGTATAGAAATATAGGTATATATCGGCTGTATATGTGGTGCATCGATTTCCGGATGATCAAAAAATTGTTCTCCTGAAACATCGATTTTTGCATTTTCTTCTTCATCACCAAAATCATATTTACGAGGTTGAGGCCCTTCTTTTCTGAAATTATAAGCGGTAATTACTCCGGCAACTGCGCCTAACAAGTGAGATTCCCATGAAATTCCAGTAATAAGCGGCAACATTCCCCAAACGGTACTGCCATACACAAATACAACAAATAAGGAAAGCGCTGATAATCGCGTATCTTTACGAAACACACCGCTGAAAAATAAGAAAGAAATAAATCCGTAAATAATTCCACTGGCTCCAATGTGGTAAGAGTTACGACCTGCAGCCCAAACCCAGATACCCGTCATAAAATAAACCCAGAAAAAAACAGGGAAAGCAATAGAGCGATAAAAGAAAACGATAATACTTCCTAAAATAAATAATGGGATCGTATTCGACATAAGGTGACCGAAATCAGCATGTAACAAGGGAGCAGTTAGAATACCCAATAAACCATGAACGGTTCGGGGATATAATCCATACCACGCTAAATTAACATTAAATGTTTCTTCAAAAAGTTTAATAGTCCAAAGTAACAGAATGAATATACCTGGGTAGAAGAAGCTTGCGTACAGTTTTGTTGTTTTATTTCTCATGACAAATTCATTTAAAGATCCCTAAAATGTCAATGTTTATACCAATAGAAAATTCGTGACAGAACGACGTATTGGCAATTTAATATGTGGATACGGATAAAAAGAAAGAAGGTTATGCTGTTCTCACATGAGTATTCATTTTCCTTTGTTCAATACCTGTTTTTTCCCTTCCAAAAACTAAAAAATTACGACAACAGCTACCCGTGCTTTTCCCCGATTCAACCGGTTTCAGGTCATTTTCCGCAATTTAGACAGTAAACAAACCGCTGAATAAAACAGGTCCTGGTTTCGTCGTTTTTTTTGTATCCTGGCTATATTATGCATAATATTGTAACCCGATTTATTCTAAAACCAATGACTCTCATGAAAAAAAGCTATTTGAAATTCCTGCTAATAAATGCCATTTTTCTTTTTTCCACCCTCATTTCCTTTGCACAGGAACCTCGTTGCGGCACAACTGAAGCCATGAATGAGCTATACAAACTTAACCCGGATTTATTAAGACAGGAGGCAGAATACAACGCAATCATTCAACAAAAAATTGCAAATAAAGCTCTACAAAAAAGTGCTGCTGAAGATGTGTACATCATCCCTGTTGTATTTCACGTTATTCACATCAATGGAATTGAAAATATTTCAGATGCTCAAATTCAGGATCAGATTAATATATTGAACAGAGATTATAGAAAATTAAATACGGATGTTGCCAATATCATTAAAAATACACCGTTTGATACGCTGGCTTCCGATATTAAAGTGGAGTTCCGACTGGCACAACTCGATCCGAAAGGCCAATGTACCAACGGTATTGATCGTATTTATTCCACACTTACAAGTTTTGCAGATAATAAGTCCAAACTGAACCCATGGCCAAGAGACAAATACCTGAATGTATGGACTGTAAAATCCATTGGTACTTCCGGAAATGTTGCCGGTTATGCATACTACCCTTCCAGTGTTTCAAGCATAAGCGATGCGCCTGTTGATGGGGTCATTATTTTAGCTGATTATATTGGTAGTATCGGAACAAGTTCACCCTACCATTCCAGGGCTTTAACACACGAAGTAGGACATTATTTGAACCTGATGCACGTTTGGGGAAATACCAATTCACCTGAAGTGGATTGCTTCGGAACTGACTTTGTTGACGACACCCCGCCTACACGCGGACACGTTAGTTGTGACCATAAACCGTATTGTACACTTTACAATTTCATCAATACCTCTTATAAGTTTTCAGGTGTTACCACGGCATCTGGAACAACAGATCCTACTGTCGTTCCGGTAAATACAGGTGCCACATTTGCACAACCAAAAGCAACCGGTGTTTCTGCAAATTCCAGTGAAAATGGACGATTTAGCTTTACAGGCTGGGATATTGGAAGTAAAATTATCCAACATGACACCTTATATGATTCATTAAAAGGTAGCTTGAATAAAAATAAATATTATGAAGTAACACTTACCCCAAAGTATGGCTACTCCATGACACTTACCAAAATGAGTTTTTCATTTAAAAGGGATACAGCAGGTGTAAGAACATATTCCGTAAAATCAAACATCGATAATTTCACCAATAATCTACCTGCTTCTATTGATTCAGGGTATACCGGATTAGCAGTAAAACCAGGCAATGTATTCTTCTCGAAATATGATACAACCACCCTTTTAAACGGAAGCAGCATTTCATTAACAGGTTTTAAAAATGTGCTGGTTCCTATCACATTCCGCATCTATGGCTGGAATGCAGAAGATAGCACAGGAACATTCGGAATTGACAGCTTAACATTTACCGGAGTGGCTGGTGTTATTGAAAACACACAAAATTACATGGATTACTCCTACTGCTCCGTGATGTTTACAAAAGGGCAAAAAGACAGAATGCGTGCAACATTAGAAACAAATGTGGCCAGCAGAAATAACTTATGGACATCTGCTAATTTAACTGCAACCGGAACAAATGGAAACGGAATACTTTGTAAACCGGTTCCTGATTTCTTCACCAACAATGATTTGAATTCGATTTGCCAGGATGATCAGATCATTTTCAAAAGTTCCGTATTAAATTCAATGCCCGGCTCTCCTGTCACGCTTTTGTGGGAATTTGAAGGTGGTACACCCGCTACCTCTTCGGTGACAACCCCTTCGGTGAAATATTCAACCCCTGGCACCTATAAGGTAAAATTAACCGCTACCAATACTGCTGGAAGTAGCAGTGTCGAGAAACTAGCCTATATATATGTGCGCAATAGTGGAGGGGATGTGATCATCTGGAACAACCTTACCGAAAATTTTGAAGATCTAGGTGCCTTCAACGCTAAATGGCACATCTTTGATTTTAGTGGAAATGCAAAAACATGGGAGTCTGCAAATGTTGGATACAACAGTTCCAACAGTATCCGTATGAATGGTTTTAATAATGTTGCATCCGATGCGGATGCATTTGTATCACCTTACTATAATGGATACTTGTTAAAGGATCTGAAATTATCATTCAAGTATACTGCAGGCAGTAAGGCAACCCTTTCGGCAGATATGAATGATGCATTGAACGTTTACTATTCGACAAACTGTGGATCAACCTGGGTTTCGGCTACAAGTTTAAAAGGATCTGCTTTAACGGGCAGCGCTGGTTATCAAGCCAATAATTATATACCAACAACAGCTGCTCAATGGCAGACAAAAGAGGTGAATATCCCTGTTTATAACCCTACCATGAAGTTTTTATTCAAATTTGAATATATAACTGGCACCAAGAGCAACAACGTATATATTGATGATATCAACCTGAGTGGTACCGTAGGTATCGATGAAAACGACTTTGCTGCCACAAATGTCATCATTTATCCGAATCCAACCAGCGATATGACAACCCTGAGCTACCATCTGAATAATTCAGCTGCTGTTTCAGTTACATTAACCGATATTCTTGGAAAGCAAATAACAAAAATTGACCAGCATGAACAACCAGCAGGTGATTTTTCGGTTAATTTATCCAAAGAGCAGTTAAAACTGCAAAATGGAATCTATTTCATAAAATTAACCATTGGAAAAGCTTCCGTTACCCATAAATTGGTCATAACAGAGTAATTTCATCCTAACTAATTTAACAAAGAATGAAACATTTTCTTTGTTAAATTAGTTTAAAATATAGGAAAATTATTGCTTTACCGATAGAAAGTAATTATTTTTGAGTATAGCATAAAAAAATGAAAAACAGCCACCTCATAGTTACTTTTTTATTTTTCGTTATTGGTGTTTCTGCGAAAGCAACAAACCCAAATGAAAAAACAACTCCAACTACGGAAACTTCACAAGAAGTAAAAAGTAATGTGGTTATCTTTAAAATTATTCCTACTCCAAGTAACACGAATGATAATTCTGGCAACGCTCCCTCTTCATCTTCCGGAAGCTTAAAAAACGCGGGCAAGGTAGCACGCACATCTTACTGCCATTCATTAGAAAACATCATCTATAAAAAGAAAGGAATTTAAGCCTATGCCGAAGCTTCGGCTTACGCAGTATCCCATTAACGATGTACATTAGTTAGGAGAAACCTCTTTGCTTTTTAATATTTTCGTAAGCCTGTTGCACTTTCTGAAATTTTTCTTTAGCCGCTTTTTGCACCTCTTCTCCTAAATCCAACACCTTATCCGGGTGAAATTTGACAGCCATCTTCCGATATGCTTTTTTAATTTCGTCAATTGATGCGGATGCATCCACTTCTAAAATTTTATAATCGGCATCTACATCTTTAAAATACATTGCTTTCAACGAATTGAAATCATTGGAATTGATGCCTAGGTAGTTGGCTATGGTTTGGATGGTATCCAGCTCCTTTTCGTGTACGTGCCCATCCGCTTTTGAAATTCCAAACAAGTAATGAATGATTTGTAAACGTTGTGCATGCGGCATGTACTGCTTGATTTGCACACATACATCATACAATGGAATATCCTGCTTTAAAATTTCTTTTAATAATTTAATTTCTTCCATGGCTTGCTGCTCACCAAACTGGGCAACAAAAAATTTCTTCACAAACTCCAATTCACTTTTTAGTGTTTGTCCATCGCTCTTCATCACGGCTGCTGACAGCACTAACAAGCTGGCCGCAAAATCACCAGCTGCTGTGGATCTGGTGCCGGTATTCGTATATACTCTACTACTTCCATCCGATTTTTGAACAGTCACATCTGCTGCATCAAAAGCAGAACCTAATGCAAACCCCAGCACAGCCCCTAACGGCCCACCAAGGGCCCATCCTAATCCACTACCTAACCACTTACCGAATTTTATTTTTTCCATTGTGTTAAATTTGAACTGCAAAGTTAAAAATAAAAATAGCAAGATGTATTTTCAAAAATTGCTGCTACTGCTGAAATGATGAAATATAAAGGCAAAGCGCGTGTGCGATTAAGTGATGTGTGTTTAGCAGTCGGCCAATATTTAAAAACCGTTTACTACGTTATGCGATGCACAAAGTGCCATAAACAATAACATATACATACAATACAAAATACAATCAACTGATTATCAACGATTAAATATTTAATCGTAAAAATTTTTTCATGAATTATTATTTTGCCATACATTTACGCAAAATTTTAACTAACTAACAAACAAAACAAAATGAAAAAAACTATCTTATTCGTAGCAGTTTTAGCTGCTTTTTCTTTTACTTCATGTAAAAAAGACCGTGTCTGTACTTGTGTTGGGGCAAATGGATAT
>DASRRA010000131.1:0-1795 GCA_035696085.1 Bacteroidia bacterium
CCCCATGCAGATTCGTAATCGGATTTCTTTATTTGCAGTTCTATGTAAAGGCGATTCATATCTTTCCCTCCACCCATTAAAAAATTCAGATACCGGCTTTTTGTTTTGAATGCGGAAGAAGTAAGTGTGCCCACAGGTTCATCACCATTTCCATTTTCATAAGTACCGATCCATTCATTTCCTTTCATCCCGATCGGATAAACCATTCCTTTCCAGTAATCGCCTCCAATTCCTCCGTTATTATACACCATTTGACGAAGGACTCTTTCAGACATAACGGTATTTCCCTGTACAGGTTGATTATTGAACGCAGTTCCTGTTGCTGTCCATCCAATCAAACCATTTTCAAAATTGAAATTTGGTTGAGTAAGCGCCTGAATTGCGTTTGGATTAACAGCAATATTGCTATTATTTATTACTGGGTTACTTATTACAGGTTGACTTGCAACTGCATTTGATTTTTCATTTATCAAAACATTAAAAGAAGTACCGGATAATAATTGAGTTTTGTTAGAATTATAGATATACCATTTGCTAACAGTTTTATCGTACTGGATGGCTACCTCACTGTTATTGTAAACACCACCCTGTCCACCCGGATTCCAGTTTTGCGTTAATTGAATTACAGCAGAAGGATTATTATTTAAAAATGAATTATCTATATAAGAAATGCCTCCCTTTGTATTTGCAGCTGATGTCACATGTACAAATTGTGTTGCTGCCGGTGCAGGATAAACTTGAATTGAGAACCGGATGCCGGCCGGCATAGCTGCTTTGTCCTGGTTGAATATGCTCCATTTGCTACCCGTGTACCAAACACCGATAGGATGAGGATTTTTTGTTTTTACATCATTTGATGGCAGCACATATAGGAGAGCCTTTGGATTATTATTCAATCCTTCCACATCAATTAAGGTGTAGTGGCCCACAAGGTTGGAAGAGGATGTAGTATGCGCATATGTCTTTTGCGCTACCGCAACAACTGAGGATAAGAAAAATAACGAGGCAAAGGCAAAGAATTTACTTACCATAAGGTGAGTTTTTTAAAAAAAAGAAAATTTTCAACCGTTTATTTTCCAAAAATTCTACTGCTTTATTCGATCGCGATCTTCAATTCTTTCCTGGGTGCATTATAATTTGCTTTTTCCGGAACTAACAAGGTAATTGTTTTCTCTTCTTTGGGTGGATCTAATCCTAATAGAATAGCCCGGTGAAATTCGCCGGCGCCAAAATGATCACTCCATAAAGCATCGTATTCTGGTTGATGACCTGCGTCAGGATGATCGACCATATAAGCGCCAACTACCCATGGCCCTGCATCATTTTTTCCTTTGCTATCCTTTCCTTCTGTCATTATTAAAATTTTACCCATATTATATTGCCCAGCCGTTTTATTCCGGATCGAGATATCCAAAACAACCAGCTTATGACCCGGGGGAACTTTGATCGGCTCATACGATTTGGGAGCGAGTTCAAATGTAATAGCTCTATGAACTTTTAATACAAAATCATTTGTTTCAATTTGCCCGATAGCCGGACCATCCGATACCTGTGCGGGGTTTGTTGTTTTAATCTTCGTGGTTTCCGCTTGTTTTGATTCAACTTTGGCGGTCTTCTTCTCTTCGTTTGAATCTGTTTTATCATCATTGCAAGCAATGAAAGAGACTAAGAAAATTCCCGCAACGGCCAATTTCCTAAATAAAAAATGCAGTTTCATAACGTATGTATTATAAATTACACAACTATTAACATCATCAATAAATCTTAAAACAAGAAAAATTTGTTGTTAATGGAT
>DASRRA010000132.1:0-2090 GCA_035696085.1 Bacteroidia bacterium
GTCAGAACTGGTATGCTGGTTAAAATCAGCCCCGTTGTGAATAGCAGCGTACACATCTGATAGGCAAATCTATTACCTACGGAATGTATAGATATTTCTTCATCAGTAAAGCCTGTATCATACCCCTGTACTTTTATCCGGTAAATTCGTGCCGGTGAAATCATGCAGTTAAATTCAGTTTTTCGTTGTTCCCGCATATCGTATATGTTTTTGAGTTAACCAACCCCAAATTTTTCTTGAGCCATCAGTTTTGCATTTCATACGGAAGCGGATTATAAAAGCAGACACCAGAGTCAATAATCCAATGAATATTATAGAAGCATCGATGCTTATAAAGTCTGCTATTACTCCGGTAAGTATTGCACCAATCGCATAACCTAAATCTCTCCAAAGTCTGAAAATGCCAATACTTTTTGCTCTATCATGTGGATTCGTATTTTCTGCGACTGTTGCTAAAAATGTGGGATACACCATTGCCGTACCCCAACCCAAGATGCAAGAAAGGATAACAAAATGCGACATGGTATCGGCCCAAACTAAAACTATCAAAGCAATAGCCTGTAAACACATTCCTACATAAAGCATATCCTTTTTACAAAACCTATCAGCCATTCTTCCCGTTAATAGTTGACCGATGCTCCAAACAGCAGGATATATTGCTGTAACCACTCCGATTTCTCTAATGGTGAAACCTTTTGTTGCAAGTAAGATTGGAAAAATGCCCCATGCCATTCCATCATTCAGGTTATTAATTAAACCTGCCTGTGTTACCGAACCTAAGTTTTTATCTTTCCATGTTGTATCCCAAAATATGTTCTTCAAACGTGGAATTGTATTGGTAACAGTTTCTATTGCTACATGATGTTTAGTATCCCTAATAAAAAACAAACTACCCACCAACCCTAAAAAAGCTAGACCAATACCGACATAAAACGGATAAGGTCTGACACCGTATTCGCTGGCAATCCATCCTGTCAGAAATGCTATCAAAGACAGAGCAAAGTATCCTGCAGATTCATTCAGCCCCATTGCAAAACCTCTTTGCTTTTCACCAACAAGGTCAATCTTCATTACAACTGTGCTACTCCATGTTAATCCCTGATTGATTCCTAATAAAACATTGGCAGCTATTATCCAGTTCCACGAGGGAGCGAACATTAAAATGAACGGGATGGGAATACCAATTATCCAACCTGCCACCAATAGTTTTTTTCTTCCGAACTTGTTTGCCAACGCACCGGTGTAGTAATTGGTGATTGCCTTTACGATACCAAATACAATGATGAAAGAGAGAATTGCTGTTTTGGCTGCAATATGAAATTCAACATCAGCGATACGTGGTAATATACTTCTCTCTAAACCAACCATACCACCAACAAAGCCATTGATGATAACCAATAAGGTAAACTGTTTCCAGTTTTCTTTTAATCCTAATTGAACAGACTTCATCATATATTTTTTGTGAACGAATGATTACAAAACCAGACTATTCAATTACTCATAGGATAGCCATAATTTATCCAATCTGTTTTCAGGTTATGCGGCATGTTCAATAACTTATGGTTGGTAAATTTCATTTTTGTCAGCAATGAAAAGGCTGGCCTGATATTCGGGCAATCTTTAAATGGACAGCACCCACAATAAATAACTATTGCTTTTTTTCTATCCTCTTTTGATAACAATTTTTCTAATTCATTTAGATTGTCTTTTTCTTTTGCCGGACCTATTTTGATTGCTCCTTTTATTGAATTGACCGGCCCCACATTAATGATTAAAGGTTTAGTAGCAGCCGAATCATTTATAATAGCCGCAAGTTTTTCAGGTTCCATTAATTGTTCAGGTGTCCACGGCTCAGTTTGAGTTTGTTTGAAAGCTGTTATTGTTACAAACGTTACAGCCAAAAGAATCAGTAAGTGTTTCGGATTTCTCATTTTTAATTTTTTTTAATTATGATACAGCGCAACGATTTGCCCCCGCTTCCAAATCAATTGGGTTTATATCGCTGAAATCGCCTTTAATATTCTTTTCTACAATAGATAAATAATTCGCCAGTGTGGGTGGAATACGTTGCAAAATTGTATTGGCAAATT
>DASRRA010000133.1:0-2189 GCA_035696085.1 Bacteroidia bacterium
CGTTGTTTGATCCGGTTGCAAATTTCCTGTCCAATTATAATTATGCACAGAGCCTCCATCCAACTGATAGTTGATAATTGCAGAAGTGAGATTTGCAGTTCCAAAATTTTTTAACTCAACCTGCGCTGTTATTTGTGTGTTGCACGTTTCCCCAACAGGGGAAAACACTTTAATGATGCCTGCGTCATTTTGTTTATTTGTATAGCCTAAATAAAATGCATTAACAACAGGTAAAATAAAATTTCCAATTTCGCCCCTTCTGTCTCCACCCACGTTTGTCAAAATCCATGAACTACTCTGTCGCTTGATATCAAATCCCGGGTCACTTGAATAGCCGGGAACTTCACCTCCATGACCATTTACAACTTCATCTGGTAAGAGAGGTGTATATCTATATTGTAAACCAAGACCAAAAAATGATGAAGGCTCGAAAGATCGCAATTGCGCTAAGGAAGATTGATTGATAACATTACCTGCAAAGAGATTATCATACCACTGAACCATTTCGTTTGCAGTTGAAAAGATCCCACTTGCTGCCCAATATACATTAAACAAGTTCAAAGGAATATTTCCAACATCTTCACCGTGAAAATATCCATGAGCAACGTTTCCATTTGGCTCTTCATACCAGGCCAGGAATGTACTGTCTAAATGAAGCGGGTCAAAAATATATTGGTGCAAAAGTTCAGTATACGTTTTTCCGGTGGCTGCTTCCATTACCATACCTACAATATGATAATTCGTGTTGCTGTATTTGAAGCCCTTTCCGACTGGAAAATACGTCGTACTTAATATCGACAGCACCTTTTCATGTGTATCCATTGTATCGGGGATCCAATCGCGAATGGAATTATCATAATCCTCAAAACCGGTTTGATGCAAGAGACACTGCTGGATGGTGGCCGACCCATCAATGTACGGATGCGGAGGAAAAAATTTTGATATGGGATCATCAAGAGAAAGGATGCCCAATTCCTGAAGTTTTAATGCAAGTACTGCAGTAAATGTTTTGGTATTGCTTCCAATGCCAAATTGCATGTCGGAAGTCATTGGGATGCCTGGTGCCGATTCGCCGGCTACCCCAATAAATGTTCCCATGCCGGGGAAACTAATGGCAACAGAGACGCCGTGAGCACCTGAAGTTGGGAGCGCAGTATTAATTGCATCCTGCAGCTTTGCGGCCCATACAGGATCAAACGTAGGCGAAGTTACCTGTGCCTCAAGTCGGGTTTCCTGCATCAATAAAACAATTGCAAAGAAGATGATGAACTTTTTCATTTTGTTTTGGTTTCAGAGGTTAAGTTTTAGTCGATAATAAAGAAACTTAGTTTGACACTACCATCTTTGCTGTTTGTACTGACTCACTCGATTGAGCATGCAGGAAATAAATACCTGCGGTGAGTCCTTTCGTATTCCAGGTGATTTCATGTTCACCTTCTTTAAACGTTGCATCAGCAATTGTCGCAATTAGTTTTTCTGTTATATCAAAAACCTTTAACGACACTTTTCCTGGTTGGGAAAGAGAAAAAGAAATAATTGAAGAGTTAGAGGAAGGATCTATAGATACAGTTAATGGTAATGCCTCAGCATGCAACTGATTTATCACCTGGTTTCCCCCGCAACCATGCCCCCGGCATCCGCTACCCAGTATCCAGCCTTGTTCGTAATACTTCTGTAGTAAATCCTCCTGAATACATTTGGTCTGGCAGATTTCGCATCCATAAGGACATGAATATGTGATCTTAGTTATCCTTACTTTATTATTACCCGAACATGGTCCACATTGTGCCATTAAATCGGAATGTGTTAGGAAAAAAAATCCGCATATAAGCAGAATGAAAGAATAAATCTTCTTTAATAAGATAATTTTCATTGTGTTTGCTTTTATTTTTTAGAGAATAGTGCACTAAGCTATTTTACTCTCTTTCTTTTAAGAACAATATATCCGCAAGTGTTGTGATTCTTTTTATAAGTGAAGTCACTCATGAACAAGTGATTTAACAATCCCAGAAATAATAAGGGTAATACTTGACTTGCAGCGTCTAAAAAAACTTATTCGATACGGTTGCAATTAAGAGATTGGCCATAGATTTGCAGTCGCATAATCCCGCCTTCTAAACCTTTCAGTTATCCGCGCCGCTTTGCAGTTATTTATAAAAAGGCATCAAATACAAAAAGACTGGCATTTC
>DASRRA010000134.1:0-29402 GCA_035696085.1 Bacteroidia bacterium
TTGATTTTGCAAAATTTTCACGGATATCATTCATCCATCCGCTAACCACCACTCTATCCGATTTCAGCTCCAGAACCTTTGCATTTGGGTTTGCTCCAGAAATTAGTAACCGAACCTCCTGTTTTTGTATCCAAACAAGCGGCATCACTTTATTTACAAGATATTGAACACTCTCCACATTAGGTGGATAATTCATATTTCCATTGAAAAGCAATTCAAATTCTTTTTTGCTTCCCATGGGTTTAAAATAATTTGTATCAACACCATTTGGAATGACAATAATATTCTGCTTATCCGGATGCGGTAACAAGCTTTTGTCCTGATCAGAAATAATGGTTCGGTTGGTGAAGAAACCAAAAATTCTGTTTTCATAAGTTAGCAATCGACGGTATTCTATTCCAAGAATTGGTTTAAGATAAAAGGGGCTTGTTGATCTTCTTCTTTCCATCCCTTTTGAAAACACGTCCATGAAATCCAATGTTCTTGGGATATTGGTATATGGTTTTGCATATTCAGCTGTACGAATAAGCTGACAGTAGATATGATCAGGTTGGTATTTTTTAATCAGTGTATCAATTACCTTCTGTGCTTTCTTTGAGTAAAAATAGCCTACCTGGAAAGGTTTACCGTCGAACAACGTACGAATCAGATTCGAAATAATAGTGAGTTTCGGTAATTTAAAAACCGTTACTTCCTTACAATACTTTAATAACTCTTTTATAGCTTGTTGATTTGAATCAATATCGTTCAAAGCAAACAGGTATATCTGATTGTTTTTAGAAAGTTCTTTGATCTGATTAAACGCGCGAAGCTTATCCCCTTTTTCAAGCGGATATGGAACGCGGGATAGTATGACAAAGATTTTCAAATCAGTTCAGTGTTTGATAAAATTCCGCTAATAGTTTACAGATTTTGTGGTTATCATATTTATTTTCAATCAACTTTCGGGCATTTCTTCCGATGGTTTCTGTCATTGGTTTACTTGTTACACATTGGGCAATACATTCTATGAATTCTGTTTCTGTAGTTGCCAGAAGTATGTTTTCTTTATCCCTGCATTCAATTCCTTCTGCTCCAATTGGAGTTGTGATGACTGTTTTTGCCAGCGCCATCCCTTCGATTATTTTTACCCGCATACCTCCACCGGATTGCAAGGGCACAATCATCACCGATTTAGGGTTTATAAATTTAATTGTGTCGGCTACTTCTCCTACTACGATTACATTATCCATTTTTAATTCTAATAACCATGCCGGCATATTTTTACCAGCAAGATATAAATTTAAGTCCGGAAATTGTGCATGAATTGCTGGCCAAATTCCCTTTAAGAACCATTTTATTCCTTCTTGGTTCGGCATCCAATCCATTGCTCCAATATGAAAAAGGGATGGAAACTCAATCGCTGTTTGTTGGGGTTCATAATTGGAAAGTGAAATTCCGAAAGGTGTGTGAATAGTTGGGACTGAACATCCTAATTTTTTGTAAACCTGTATGTCTAATTCGGTAATGCTGGCAATTGCATCATATTTATTCAACATATTCACTTCATATTTTTTAAGCCTACCCGCCAACAATTGTAAATATAACTTCTTGAGCGGGTTGCTGGCAATTGTGGCCAATCGTTCCCATATTATATATTCCACATTGTGGGAACGATACACAATTTTTGCTTTTGTTTTTTTTCTGATCGCTTCTACGTAAGGAGTTACCCATAAAGTTTCAAGCTGAATTATATCAAAATTTTCCTTTGTTAATAAGGTCTCCAGGGCGTTTTCAAATTCTTTTGAGTAAAAGCGTTGGATGTTATATGATTTACGGGAAAACAAATTTAGAACTGCAGCCATCGGTTTAATAGCAGTATCGATAAAAACTGTTTGAAAAGCCGTTTTTTTCTGATAATCCTGATTAATTTCTTCCGGCTTCATAAAGCTTTTCGGAGTAGACATTGCCAATACGGTTACCTGGTTTCCGCATGCAATCAATCCTTCTGTAAGTATATTCATTGCAATACTTCCGCCGTCCTTTGAGGGGTATGGAATCTTACTGCACACTTGTAAAATTTTCATAGTGAAATCATAGAAATCCACCAGTGAGGTGATACCGGACAAATATAATAAATACCGCTTACAGTGCTTGCAGTATTCGACGAGTAATCGATTTGAGATATTAGATTTGAGATTTGAGACATCCCAACTATCCTATACGTCAATGTCCGGCTGATCTGATACTTGACCCAAGCGCTTTTTTGCTTTACGCTTTGAAAAGAAATCGATAATCGGTTGAAGGTATAAATTAATATCAAACAAATCTCTGTCGGCAGTGGCCTTGCGCGTCAGAATGACCCCAATTGGTAAAAGCGTCACCGTTGCTATCCACATGCCTATGTATGCCGGAATCGTTCCTTCCTTTGCTAATTTTTCTCCGGTAATCGAAAGTACATGAAATATGATGAAAAATACGATGGAGATAACTACCGGTGTTCCAAGCCCTCCTTTTCGTATAATAGCTCCGAGTGGTGCACCTATAAAAAACAAAACGATACATGCTATTGAAAGAGTGAATTTGCGGTGCCATTCGATTTCATATCTGACCTGGCTTTCATCTTCATTTTCATTGTCTATTTTATTTGCATCTACAAACTGTTTAGCCATCCGGGCAATATTAGAAGCCGCTTCTATAATAGTAAGTTTTTCCTGTTTGGAAAGTTTTGAAAAGTAATCATTTTCAGAAGTTACCTTAGTTCCCGTCGTAACAGCTGCTTTCGATTTATTGCCTTCCAGAAATACCAGGGATTTATTATAATAACCACGCTTTAACAGGTTTGGAAAATCCTGTTTTCTTTTTTCTCTTTTTATTTTTATAGAGTCAACGGCAACACTTAGTTGCTGCACATTGAGCATCCGTTGATTGTCCTTAAATAATTGCTCATTGGTACGTGACAGCTTAAATTCAGAGAGGTCAAAACGAATGGTACGTTCATCAAATTTATCTCTGATGAACGGATGTGTTCGTAAGTCCTTATCATCCTTAGCTTCTTCCTTATAACTTATTCCGTCTTTTAAATGAAGTACCAGGAAGGATTTATCCGCAGTCTGTTCCATCTCCCCTTCTTTAGCAGACAATACGATGTTATTCCCATGCATTTCCCTGTGATCATAAATCATTACATCGTGTAATGTTTTACCATCCGCATCTTTTTTATTTACACGAATGCTAAAACCGGTGAGGCTGTTGTTAAACACCCCATCTTTGAATAACAAGGCCGGTTTTGAACTTCTTACATCATATAAAAGCGCACTAGCCTTTAAATTGGTATAGGGTAAAATATTGTTGGAGAAATAAAAAGCAAGGATAGACAATGACAACGTTGAGAAAATAAGTGGTCGCATTATTTTTTGCAAAGGCAAGCCGGAGCTTTTCATGGCGGTTAATTCAAATTGCTCACCCAGGTTGCCGAAGGTCATCAGTGAAGATAACAAGATGGCAAGCGGAAGTGCCATTGGAATAGTGGTAAGTGAAAAGTAAAAAAACAATTGAGATAAAATTCCTATACCTATTCCTTTTCCCACAAAGTCATCAATATACGTAAAAATAAACATCATAAAAAAGACAAACATGGCAATGAAAAAGGTCATTACGAATGGTCCTACATATGATTTTAAAATAAACTTATAAATGGTTTTCAAGGGCGAATGCTGTATTAGATGGACAAATATACCGAATAATGTAATAGGTAATATTTAATATGTAATCGGTAATGATGCCCAAATATTACTTATTACATATTAAATATTACTTATTTTTGCGCTATGATCAAAAACAAAAAATTAGTTGTGGTTTTACCTGCTTACAATGCAGCATTGACACTTGAAAAAACCTACAAAGAAATTCCATTTGAAATTGTGGATGAAGTGGTATTGGTAGATGATGTGAGTAAAGATGATACGGTACAAGTGGCTACCCAATTAGGAATTAAGCATATCATCAAACATCAAAAAAACCGGGGATACGGCGGAAATCAAAAATCATGTTACAACAAGGCATTGGAGTTAAATGCGGATATTGTTATTATGCTTCATCCGGATTATCAATATACGCCTATGCTGATCCAATCCATGGCGCATGTGATTGCAAGTGGTTTGTATCCGGCAGTATTTGGTTCACGCATTTTAGGCAAAGGTGCTTTGAAAGGCGGGATGCCGCTTTACAAGTATTTTTTTAACAGGTGTTTAACACTTACACAAAATATTCTCATCAATCAAAAACTTTCGGAGTATCATACCGGTTACCGGGCATTTTCAAGGGAAATACTGGAAACGGTGAATTACGAGGCCAACAGTGACGATTTTGTTTTTGATAACGAAATGATTTCCCAGGTGTTTATGGCTGGATTTGAAATTGCTGAAATCACCTGTCCTACCAAATATTTTAAAGAGGCTTCTTCTATTAATTTCAGCAGAAGTATGAAGTATGGATTGGGCGTATTGCGTGTTTCCTTTTCTCACTTTTTTTATAATCTGGGATTGAATAAAAATAAGCGTTACGAAAAAAAGAAATAATGAAAGAAACGCAACGCATCATTCACTTATTTGAAAAGGGCTACGACGGAAGCCCCTGGATAGACGTGAATTTGGTGGATGTGCTTCAAGGGATTTCTGCAGAGCAAGCCTTAAAAAAATTAACACCTGCTGCAAACTCCATTTGGGAGATAACCAATCATGTAATTAGCTGGCGGGAAAATGTATTGCAACGTATTCAGGGGTTTGAAATAAAAACTCCTGCTCATAATTATTTTGTTCCGGTAAAAAAAGGAAGTGCAAGCGACTGGAAAGACACGTTGAAAAGATTAGCAACTACCCAAAAAGAATGGCTTCAATTTTAAAAAAAGCTGGACGAATCGGAGTTCAACCATGTCTATAAACCTAACGGAATGACTTACTACGAGCACATTCAAGGCATATTACAACACGACGCATATCACCTTGGGCAAATTGTTATGCTAACAAAATTGCTTGCTTAAGTTTCCTCTAGCTGGGTGGCAATAGCCCAATCAATAAATTTAAAATCCTTTAATTTTTTATTGTTATTTTCCAGCAGTTGTAAATCCGGAATGAGCGTAAATGAAACAATGAGTTCTTCATTTTTTCGGATTAAGCCCAATTTTTCTTTGGCTCTTATCAAAATATATTCTTTGTTTGATTTAGTAATGGCCAATGGTTCATCCAGTTTTACAAGAAACCAGCCGGAGAAACCAGAGATTTGTTCCCGTTTCACTATTTGTCCCTTCGCCGGAAGCAGGTTTTCCAGCATTGTTTTCTTTCGGAACAAACGAATACCAATGCGTTTTCCAACAAGTGAATTGTAATTGGGTTTCTTCTCACCGTAAATGATTTGGGCAGGAAGTAATCCTGCGAAATATTGAAGCGGAGCCCAGAGGTTTGGAATGATATCAATATTACTCAAACGTACGGAACAAAACAGTATGAGGTAGCCTCCGCTTAAGGTGGATGAGATGAACTCCCTTGAACTGATGGAAGGGCCGTAAATAGCTGTCATGGCAATAAACTCAAAAACAAATACTGCAATTAACCCTGCGGCTAAATCCGAGGAAAGCTTAGAAGTATTAAGATTGATATTGGCATCCGAGGTCATGGAATGATTCAATGCATTGTTTATAAAAGAGGCATACACCAAAATTCCGGTTAGCAAAAATAAAAAGGTAATAAATGGCACATGATGAAACAACCAGAAATCATAGAATCCATGAGCAAATGCCGCAATAAAAAATGAAAGCAGTCCAATTAAAAATTGATTTTTTTTGTATCTGAATTTTGCGAGTACTATCCCATAACCAATAATGGATGAAAAAATCATGTGTCCGACGGATGCTGTTAACGCACGGGAATGGATAATATTGATGCTACCGTTTTCAAAGTACAGGCAATTCTCAACAAATGCAAAACCCAGTGCTGATAAAGATGCATACATGATGTAATCAATGGGTTCCTTGATTGTTCTCGTGAATTTCAAAATAATCAGAAAAGGAATAAGCTTTACCAACTCTTCAATAACACCAATTCCAAACACACAATAAAGGAAATCATTGATCACTTCCCCATTTTCGTCAAACCCAAATCCGTACTTATAAACATCATACAGTAACCAAACCGGTAGTACAAATATGGCGGATAATACAACTGTAAAAATAGCAGGGAACCAATTTTTAGACTGGTACACATTTACGCGTTTCAGGTAATACATCCATACGATCACAATCAGTAAAGCCCCGAGAAATCCAATCAGGTTCACGTTTTTAAAAGTCTCGAGCAGCAAATTCTTGAAATAATTAATCACATCATTTTTTGCGATGTACGCTCTTTGTTTGAATTGATATGGTATATATTGTTTGATGGTATCGTTATAGGCAAATGGAATAATCTCATTGTATTCCTTTTCATTATCGTATATGCGCGAAAGATACAGATATGCGCCCTGTACATCTCCTTTCAGTCCGATCTCCTTTGCAAAATGTTTAATCGCCGTTTGTTTTTCATTGAAATAATACATCTGTATTCCCAAATAGGTGTTCAGGTATTTTAAGTTGTGATTATTTACATTTTGAAGATGATCCAATGAAAGTGTATGATCACCCCTGTAATAATAATAGATACCCAAGCCCAACTCTCCAAGGTCGGCAATTTCCTTGTTATTGCTTTTTGCCAGCTCCGTATACCTATTGAAAATATCTCTTCCTTCATCATCATATAACTGAACATCCGGCCCCATATCCTGATTTTCATCAAAATGGCTTTTGATAAAATGGAATTCATAGTCTACATTTTTTTGATATTGATTGGTTAGTTCTTTATAACCGGAGCTTTCCAGCCATGGCTGAGCAGTGGCTTTGCCATAACTTATTCGCTTGTATGGATTGGGGTCGCGGGTATCTTCTAAAAAAATTGTAATGGAAAAATAGGTAATGATGGTAAACAGGATAACATATACCACAGATGTTCCATCTTCGAAATCATAAAACTTACGCTTGTATTTTTTATCCTTTCTGAGTTTTTGAATAATGAAATTGATAAACCCGATTAACAGGACGAAAAGAAAAGAATAAATTAAAAACATGCTTTCTTGTAATTTTTCTAATAATTTGCGGGGATGCTTTGAGCGGATCGTCTCCAAAACACAAATCCATTTTTACGGTACAATTCCATCAAATCCGGATATTTATGTTTGATTTCATCTACACTGGTGCTTTTGCTTACAAAGTAAGCAGGTTTATCAATAGCACCGGTTAACAGCCAGTCGTGGTTAGTGCTGTTCGGATTTGCCTGAGGTAATTTATGTGAGTAAAACAAATGCGCATAACTTTTAAAACCAATTGTTTCCACATAACAATATTTTCCTTGCAGGTAAGTATAAAATTCAATGGCTGCATTTTGTGAATATTGTTCAATACGTGGAGCAATCACAAAAGTGGCGGTATTCACAGCAATGAGGCTACTTACAAAAAGGACAACTAACCCTGTTTTTAATTTTTTCAGGCTTACTAACACAAGCAATGCAATTGTGCCGATGATTAAAATGGCACCTATTATCCATTCATAGCCGGTCCAGTAAACATGCGCCTTTAAATTTTCAACCGCAAAGGCATCCTTAATAATACCCGAATCGATGATGCGTTGTTTGCAGCGATCAACAAAAGGAAGGGCAGCCATTGCAATACCCAGTAAAGCGGATAAAAGTAATAAAAGAATACTATTGCTATTTTTCCACTTCATTTCACCGGTCATGAGTCTGTATACAGCATATGCCGCCAGGAAACTCAAGGGGAAGTAACACAAGGATGAATAGTGAACGATTTTCGTTTTCACAATGCTAAAGAGGATAAGCACCACCAACAACAGGATAATCATCCACACCTTAAAATAGCGTTGATAAGGTGTATCGTGTACATTTCTTTTAAACGCATTCAGTGCGAATACTGACATTGGGAAACAGCCTACCAGCAATACAATCCAATGGTACAGAAAAGGGCCTCCGTGTCCGGCATCCTGTGTGTTAAATAAGCGTACCTGGTAATTGAAAAATTCTAAAATGACGGAGGAATGGCCGGTTAGAAAGAGCATTAAAAACCACAAACCGCCTACGATGCTAACGGCAACGCCATACAGCAGGATTTGCGCGATGTTGATGACCGGAGAAAAACGGCGTACCACCCAGAAACTCACGAAGCAAAGTCCTACAATAAGAATAGCAACAGGTCCTTTGGTAAGCACCGCCAATCCCATAAAAAAAGCAGACTTTAACAAGAAGGGATAGGTTTTGCTTTCCTGGACACGGGTGTTGTAATTAACAAAGAGAATAAAATAATAGATCCCGCAAAAAATAAACAAGTTGAACCAGGGATCAATGATCCCGGATTTAAAATAAAAGTGAGGCAGGAAAGAACCTGCATATACAAGGGTCCAGATTAAACCGAATTGAACATCCACCACTTTGCGACCCATATTGAATAATACAAGCAATGTAGTAATGCCGCACAAGGCATTGGGTAAACGGGCTGCAAATTCGTTAACGCCAAACAGCTTCATTGAAAATGCCTGCATCCATATAAAGATGGGAGGTTTTTCCCAAAATGGAAGGTAATTTATTTTTACGGAAAAATAATCATGTGTAACGAGCATTTCACGAGCACATTCTGCAAAATTAATTTCATCCCAATCAAACAAATGAACGGCACCTAAAAAAGGGACAAACAGCAATACAGCAACAAGGGCAATAAGAAGATTAAATCGGAATATATTGGTTTGCATTATTGTTTTTTAAGAACTGTTATTAAGGAATTATCCAATCCTGCTTTGGGGATTGTACTCAAATAATAAAATAGTAAACCGGTAATGGTTACTCCTATCAATGAGCCCACATATACATCTTCAAAAAAGTGCTGCGACAGGTAAATCCTGGAATAACCTGCCAATAAGGCTATTAAAAAGAATACGAATTTAAGCATTTTATTTTTTACCAGCAGTGCCAATGCAAAGTAAAGTGAAAAGGCGCAGGTTGTATGTCCTGATGGGAAGCTGTTGTACAAATGATTGTCGACACCAGGTACAAGGTACAAGTCGTGCACGCCTTCAAAAAATTTTTTGGGTCTTACCACATCTGAAAACAAGGTATGTTTGAGCAACTGCGTTATCAATCCTGAAATGATACTACCCAGGGCCACTAACAACGTGGACCTAAAATTTACAGTTAAGAGGATGATTCCAACCAATACTACCATGTATCCATTTCCAAGATTTGTGGCATATCGAAAAAAGAAATCAAAAAAATTGCTGTGGAAAGAATTGAATTCCAGGTGTGTGGAAGCTTTTGTGTTGGCTGCAATCAGGATGAGCCCGACGCATAGGAAAATAAGATAAGGTATTAAAAATGAGCGGTTACTTTTAAAAATATCTTTCACAACAACTGGGGTTATGCAACAATGTTATCGCAATAAGTTTGCAGTTTAGTTAGAACCCAACACATTTAATAACTTGTTGACCTGGCTATCCCAAAGCAATTTCGATGTTTGCTGATCAGAGCTTTCTTCTGCAAAATCAACAATCATGAGTGAAATATCGCCTGTTAGTTCATCGCGTTCGATGCGGAATTCAAAATACGTTCCTTCCGGTTTATCCATCCATTGTAAACGAACGTATTTATCTTCTTTAAAGCCAATTAACCGTGCTTTTTGTTCACTTCCATCCCAGAAAAAGGTGAAGATACCATCACGGATGTTTACATCGTCGGCAAACCATTCGGAAAGTCCGCTAGGTGTAGTAAGCAGTTCATACAGAATTCCGGCAGAGGTACGAACCACATATTCCAGCTCAAACTTACCTTTTGGTTCTTTTTTGGCAGCGGCTTTCTTTGCTCCATCTGCAGGCAATGCAACACTTAGTGACGCAATTGGATTCACAAATGTTTGAAGAATACGTGGCTTTTTTGGTGCTTTGCTTTGACGCTTGGTGGTTTGAATAATTTGTTCAATGAGTTCATCATGAGCAATTTCCGGCTCATCATCATCATTTTTTGATTTTGGTTTTCTTCCGCCCTTGCCCTTTTTCTTAACCGGTTGCTCATCTAAATCACTGAATCCGATATCATCCGGCTCATCTTTTTCCTTAGCACTTTTCTTCTCTTTAACCGGTTTGGCTGATGAAACCGGTTTTACTGGTTTTTCAACTTTAACAGGTTTTTCAGGTTTAGCTGGTTTGTCTATTTTGACCGGTTTGGCAGCTTTAACAATGTTTTTGGCTGGTGCTGCCGGTTTTGTTACTTTTTTAGGAGCTGCTTTTTTAACAACTTTCACTACCTTCTTAGCTTTGGCTGCCGAAGCTTTAGCGAACGAGGCTTTTTTGGTAACCGGTTTTGTCACTTTTTTCTTAGCGGACGCATTTACCTTGACTGATTTAACAGGTTTGGCAGCTTTTTTTACAGACTTATTTTTTGAAGGTTTGCTAACTGCTTTAGAAACAACCTTTTTAGAAGGTTTACTTGGTTTCGAAGTTTTAGCTGGTTTTGAAGATTTACCCTTTGCTTTTTTAGCCGCAATCGGTTTTTTTGCTTTTTTTGAAGCTGATTTCGATTTTGTAGGTTTCACTTTTTTCACTTTATATAGTTGTATGATGGCCGTTTATGCGTCGACCCTTTAACAAAACTTACGCAATATATAAAAAAATATTAATCCAGCAACAGCACCCTCCCGTTAAAAATATTTAAAAGGTTTTTTAAATATGAAAAGATATGTAGTATATTTGCGCCCTCAAAAGCCAATGGCGAGGTAGTCTTGGCAGTTAAGATTAGTATTTGGCGAGGTAGCTCAGATGGTTAGAGCGCAGGATTCATAACCCTGAGGTCTCGGGTTCAACTCCCGATCTCGCTACAAGGAAAGCCCAATCTTGAAAAAGGTTGGGCTTTTTTATTAGAGCCACTGTTTGTATCCACATTCCCGGTGGGTTCATCACCCATAATTATAATAAGGTCATATAGGTAGGCAGCCATAAAAAAGCCCAATCCACAAACGGATTGGGCTTTTGAAATTGAACAATATTTTCTAGAAGAATCCACCATCGGAATCGTCACTTTGTCCCTGCGGCCTTTTTCTAAAAATTGTTGCGTCTGCTTTTCCGAAACGTATACGTACGATTACCCGGAAGAATCGACTTTCCCTTCGGTTCCAGCTGTCTTGCGTATACTGAGGCGTTATATAATTAAAGCCTCTTCCCTTCGTATCAAAAATATCACTTACCATCGCTGTAATGCTGATGACTTTATATACATCTTTGCTGATGGCAAAATCTGCAAAATAAAACTCTTTGGTTTTTCCTTGTGGAATTACCCGCGGTGACTCATAACTTCCGGACAATTGTAGGGAAATACTTTTTGGTAATTTATAAGCAAAACTCAATTTACCATTGTAATTGAATCCTTCATTTTTTCTGTTTACATTATCAACTACGGCGGTGATATAGGTATAAAATAAATTCATGCTAAGCGTTGCCTCCAAACCTTTCAGCAACGTATATTTGAATGTATTATCCATTCCAAGAGTATGACTTTGTTTACCATTAATCGATGTATTGATAAGGATGGTTGAATCACTCGCTGCCACCCTACTAATACTGGTAATGGGGTTTTGAGTATTCTTATAAAATAATGAGAAAAATAGATTTCCTTTTTTTACATACTGATTAAAATTCAATTCCGATAAGGTGATGAATTCAGGTGTCAGGCTTGGATTACCGGTATTGTAATTTTTTGGGTCACTAGCCATGATAAATGGCATCAACTGAAAGAAATTAGGACGGTTGATTTTCCTGGAGACATTGAATTGCATTTCCTGCTTCTCATTGAATTTTTTACTGATGTATAAGCTTGGGAAAAGTGCATTGCCTAGATTGTGCAGACCAGTTGGGTATTGATACATAAAAGACGAATCATTTTTATCCAAAAGGATACCTTTATAATAAGAATGCTCAAAACGTAATCCCAACGCGTAGTTGATTCCTTTCAAACGTGTTGTATAGTTGACGTATGCGGCGTTTACCAGGTTTTCAATTTTATAGTGTCCGGTCAGATAAGTATTCTCCATATATTGTCATTCATTGTAATTGTATTCACTCACATCTAACTTTTGAAATGTTGGTCTGTAAGTGGACCGTATCCCATATTCCAGCTTGGTGCTATCCGTTAGTGGATTTACGTAATCTGCAGAAAGCATGTACATTTCACTCTTGTTATACCCTCTATTGCTTTGCAATTGTGGGTTATTAGAAAGCAAAATACTGTTGCGATCATAATTAAAAGTGGTATAGTCGCTCGGGTTGGTAGCATGAGTTGTATTATAGTTGGCATCTATTGTAAACTGTTTGCCTTGTTTCGGAAACGTTTTCACGTAACGGGCAGTTGTGGTGTAGTTTTCAAAATGAACAGCCATATTGGTACCTCTGTAACCATATGATACAAGTGAATCGTACGATTTGTTTTCAAAGTTTTGAACGTCGTAATTATTAAAATTACCAAAGGCCACGTTTTCACCAATACTTATTTTATTCCGGTTATCAATATTGTAATCGAACATAATGGCACCTGCCTGAAACTGATGTTTAAAGGAGGTTGCGCTTTTTGAATTGAAGGAGCCAATTTGTGTTCCGTCCATCAAATAGGTTCTATCGCTATAACCTTTCACCGGATTTAAAAAGGAATTGTAGTTATAATTAAGTGAAATGCCTAGGGGACGTTGTTTAAAATTCAGGGCAATGCTTCCCATGTAATGATCATTGGTTCCGGCGCCGCCTGCAATTGTACCGTTATATCCTGGTTTGGCGTTGGTTTTCATAACAATATTGATGATCCCTCCGGTGGTGCTTGCTTCAAATTTAACAGAAGGGTTGGTGATGACTTCTACCCGTTCAATTTGATCTGCAGGAATTTGATCCAGGGTAAGGGTAGTTGGTCTTCCGTCAACATAGATCGCAGCTGCGCTTTGTCTAAGCTCCACATTTCCGTCGTTATCAACTGTAACAGAAGGAATGTTTTTCATTACGTCGGTCGCCGTTCCCCCTTTTACTGTAAGGTCTTTATCCACGTTAAAAACTTTACGGTCAATACTCATTTGAGATGCACTCTTTTCACCCACTACTTCGACGCTTTTTAACAGTGTTTCTTCAACTTCCAGCTTTAAATCACCTAAATCCTGCTCTACAGCTTGAGGTGTAATGGTTATCATTTTTTCTAAAGCCTTAAAACCAACAAACGTTACTTTAAGTTTCATAGGACCAAATGGCAAATTCTCGACATTGAAATCACCATTGGCTCCGGCAAGGCTACCTCCAATTAAACTATCTTTTCTATAAACAGCAACGGATACAAAGGGAATGGTTTCTTTGTTTTGTGCATTCACCACTTTCCCATACACGCGACCGATGGACGGCATTTTTGCTCCGTTTGGTTTGCCTGTTTGGGCATGTAAGGTTTGAAAACCCAGTAAATAAATTAAAAAAATGAAGTAACGATTTTTCATAGAGAGAGATTAAAGTAAAAACGTTGTAATAATTATGCGTCTGTTTTTGAGTTGAGCATACTGACCTGGGGATGATTCGGATGCAAAGATATCAAACAGGAAGCTTCAACTAGTTGTTAAAAAAAATTAAAATAGAAGAATGATGGAAAAGTATAGACAGAATCAATAAAATCACCCGTTTACATTCACAATCAGTCCATTATTATTGTTTTTGTGATGATATCAATCATTACCCCCCGTGAGCGTCATCATTCATTCGTTTACCCACCTCTCCTACTTTTACACGGATTTTAAATAACATTGCAATGATCACGGTCTTATTGGTTTTAATAAGTATTCTCATCACTCTTTTTTGCTACATCTTTTTTTTTCCCATTTTATTTGGAGATTAATACAGTAAGCTGTTTGTACCGCCTGCGGTTCCATCGCCTGATCGCAATTCGTTTCTTGCCATCGGATGATAAACCATCGTTGGAAGCGAAAATTTTTTATTGGAAAAAAAATATTGAGCTGCCCTCATTAGCAATAGAAAATAAAAAAACGGAAACTCAGCCTGAACCAGTTAAAACTCAAAAAACGGGTAAAAGGTCTTTTTCCGTCTCTCCCCAAAAAATAGTAGGTGTTTTAAAAAGCTTCAAGGTTAACAAATGTGCTATACATATTGATACCGGCAACTATCAATTGAATGCATGGCTCTACCCCATTATTTACTTCATACAAATCAGAACAAAAAGAACAATACAAATAAATTTTACTGGCAATAATGAACTAATACTTGAAATTAAAAACAGTTTAGCCCGAATGAGCTGGGCCTACATAAGGAACGGTATCTGCGGGCGCCGGAGGGATGGGTATGTCACCCATCGGTTTCCTTGCAACCAAAGGGAATGACATTCAGTTTATTTCTACTCATTCTGCTAAAGGTTTAGGGTCAGTATTTGAGAAGCTTCCAGGCTTATTAGAAAAATTTATTGACAAAAACAGAAAAGAAAAATTATAGTGAATTTGTTCCCCTCTGCGCTGGTAAAGGGGAACTTCATTTCAATAAACCACTCAAATCACCAAAAGATGAACACAGACAATCGCATCCTCATGAGAAATGCCCAGCGAGAATTAAAAGGAAAATGGGCTATTGCAATCCCAACTTTTTTAATTTATTCACTCATTCTTATCAGTTTAGGTTCTATAAAAAATGTGGGATCAATTTTTTCTTTACTAATCTCAGGCCCGTTACTACTTGGGACAGCTGATTTTTCGTTGGCAATATGCAGAGATAAAGAAGCCAGACTGGAATTGATCTTCAATGGCTTCAATCGTTTTTCTGTTGCGCTGACAGCCTATTTAACAATGGTTATATTAATTGCTTTATGGTCAATTCTGCTAATCATACCAGGGATTATTGCCGCACTCTCTTATTCACAAACATTTTATATTTTAAATGACGAACCGGCACTGACAGCCATGGAAGCTTTAAATAAAAGTAAAGCTTTAATGGACGGATACAAACTAAAATTATTCAATCTTTATCTCAGGCTGTTTCTGCTGGTACTATTACGTATCCTTACGCTTGGTATTGGCTTCTTATGGTTTGTGCCTTATAAAAATGTAACAATAGCTGCGTTTTATGAAGATATTAAATAGTGGATCTTATCTGAATAGATCAAAATCATAGTCAATTGATCACGTTGAACAATTCCGGTTTGACGCCATTTGATCTCCCCTTTTTTAAAAACAATAAACGTGGGCAATGCATTTATGTTATACGCTTCGGTGATAGCGGGATTTTTGTCGATATCTATTTTTACAATTCTGGCGCCTCCTTTAAGGTTCGCAACAACTTGTTTTAAAACAGGTTCCATCAATTCACATGGAAGCCACCATTTGGCAGAGAAATCAACCAAAATGGGTTGTTCAGAGTTGATTAGTTCAGAAAAGTTCGACATCGCTTTATATATTTAATTTGATTTTTTTTATGCAAAAAAACAGCTTAGCGTATAATTAGGAAATGATTCGAGTCAATACGGTATTTGATTTAAATCATCCTCTAGAATGACCAGTACATATACATTTCTGATGTAAGCGCCTACTTTTGAATCATATTATCTAACAGATCCAATTATGAAGAAGAAACAAATCTTTAGCGCCGCGATTATCCTTTCCATCGCAGCTCTTACCGTAATGAGTTATCGCAGTATCAGTATGGTCTACATGGAGGACAAATTCAAAAATTTAATCGTTGAAAATAGATGTTTGCTAAAGTATCCCCTCCTTTTTCATTCTTTCCTTTAATTTATCTGGTATAGGCCGGCAGTTGCAATTCTTCTGATGTGACAAATGCCATTTTACACGTTCCTCGAATGTAGGGCTTTTGGGCATCCTGTGCTTTTCGTGCCATTTTTTATTGATGCTCATCGTTTAATAAATAGTTTATAGTTTTATATATTACATATTTATAAATATCCGTAAATTTCTTGTAAGGCTAAAATAGGAATCGTTGTATGAAAAGCAATTTTCTTACTATTGTGGTTGTGAAAAAACGTTCCAACCAATTGTACTTGTGTGGAGTAATTACTAACGAGGACGCATGTTTTGTTTTAATAAATCCGTTGAGTCCTTCAATGATGAGTGGTATTGAATCAAGAAGGTTATTACCCGATTGCGGATATCATAAATCTCCATTTTAAACAGAAACACCAGTAAAGCAAATGCAGCAATACCGATTTCTTTAATTTGCATATAGCTAATGTGACGGTTGCGACGTTTTTCCAGGTTTGGGTTTTGAAATAGTTGAGAAGTGAAACAAAGAATAAAGAGGGCAAACTCCTATTTGACTGGTTATTATCGGGACCATACCGAGAATTCCCCAAATACTTTTGTAATATGCGCCAATTAGTATAATTAGCATTCCGATAAATATTCTAGCTATCCTATCGATTCTTCCAATATTCTTTTTCATGTTCTATGTTATTTTATTATTAGTTGCCATTTTCAATTTCTTTAGAAAGATCAACTTCCATCTCTTCACCAATTTTGTTTTGTTCGGATAAGGTCCATTCATCTGTTGCGGTAGTCTGTAGCCAGTTGTTGCATGATTTTCTAAAAACCTGTATGTTTATTCCAAAATCTTTCGCAAAATGCTTTTCCAACGTGCTTACTTTTTGATGTCCATTGATACTTAAATGACCAGCGGTATGAATGTGCCGAACTTCTGCAAGCGTTTTATGCAGTTGCGTAATCAGGTTTTGTTTTGAAAACATCTGTGTACTTTTTGTTGGATCTAGGTTAAAAAATTCCAATTTTAAATAAGGGAAGTGTTTGCTAAATTCCTCCTGAATTTCGCTCAACTTATAACTGTCGTGTATGAGTAGCTCCATAATTTATATAATTTGTTTGATACAAAAATGTGAAAAGACGCTACCTGATGAAATGAGTGCGATCATAAAAAGGGATGATACAAATCATGGTTGGGCAGTTCACTGGAATTTTTACAACATATGATTAAAGTCATACGCAATGGTGATCGCACTCATTAACTATGATGTAAGCGGTATCTAATTTTGAGGTATAAATCAATACTAAAAAAAACAACATGGAAAATCAACTAATAGCTGCATTTATTGCACGAATATTTTTAGGATTTCTTTTTTTATTTCAGGGATATGATGCTTTGTTTAATGTGAGAATCAGCAATATCATCACTACTTATAGTCACGAATTTGCGAATAAGGGTATCCCAAAAGGATTTACCATTGCAGGAGTTTGGTTCACTTCATGGGTAGAATTTATCGGAGGTATTTTGCTTATCCTGGGCTTATTTCAAAATTACACGCTTTATTTTCTTGGACTGGACTTAATATTGGCTTCCGTCGCTTTCGGAATCGATAAGCCAATGTGGGACATGCGCTATGTATTCCCCCGATTGGTAATTTTAATTTTTCTGCTATTAATACCATCGTCCTGGAATTGTATTTCTTTAGATTACTTAATTCAATTATAGCCATGAAAACAATACTTGTAGCTACCGATTTTTCGAAGAATTCCGACAACGCTTTGAAATATGCAATTGATCTTGCCAAATGGAAAAATGCAAAACTAATTTTATTTCACGCATATTTTCTTCCTGTCATACCTGGTGAAATTCCGGTTCAATATGCATTGGAAGAAATTCAGAATGATGCCATTCTGCAATTAAAAAAGATAGCCGATCATATTCATACTGCTCACAAAGATTTGCAAGTGGAAGTACAATGCCGGCCAGGAGTTGCAACAGTTAAAATATTAGAATGTGCAGAAAGAAATAAAGTCGACCTGGTCGTTATGGGTCTCCGGGGAACTGGTTATATCGCTGAAAAACTAATCGGAAGTATTACCACATCCTTGATTCAGCAATCGCATATTCCAATCTTAGTGATCAATGATAAAATAAAATTTAAACCTATTCAGCGTATTGCTCTTGCTTTTGATTATACGGAAATAAAAGCTGATCATATGCTGCCGCTGCTTAAAGATCTTTCGAGCGGTGAGGATTCAAAAATTTATGTTTTTAATGTGGTAAAATCTGAACTACAAGCCACATCTTCCGTTACCAAAGCAGTGGAAGGAATGAAATTATCAAGATCGATAGGCGGCATGCCGCATTCTTTCCATTATTCCGAAGATGAAGATATCATACATGGCATCAATCACTTCGTAAAGGATCAAAAGATAGAATTACTCGTTATGGTGCCACGCGAACATACACCACTCTATAAACTATTTAATGAGCCGCAAACGAAACGTATGGCTTTCCACACCAGTATCCCTTTATTAACGATAAAGGAATAACCCGATGAACAACATCAAACACAAAAATATTTTTGAAATGCTTGCGCATAGGGCCACACAGTTCAGTGGTTCTACGCCGGCATTTATGTTATCCTTCCTCATAATTATCATCTGGTTATTATCTGGACCCTACTTCCATTTTTCGGATACATGGCAATTGGTGATTAATACGGGAACAACTATTATTACATTTCTGATGGTATTTCTTATTCAGCGCATGCAAAATAAAGATTCAAAAGCCATTCATTTAAAGTTAAATGAACTGGTTGCAGCATTGGAGGGCCCAAGTAATCGACTAATTGATGTGGAAGATTTAAACGAACAGGAACTGGAAGTGTTGGCAAATTATTATAAAACACTGGCAGAAATGGCGAGACATGAACAACTGCTTTCGAAATCACATTCTATTGAGGAGGCCATTAAAAAGCATAAAGTCAAACATTTTCGGCATCATCAACCAAGTGGTAGTTAATCTGATATAAACTTTAACTAAAAATAAGTGTCCATTATTTTTTTAAGGGCATTACCCGTCAGATATTTATTTTCAAATCCTTTTACGCAAGAGAATGACTTCGCCTTCTCTTCATCATCTGGATTAATCGAAGTAGTAACAATAATAACAACGGCGGGGGTTTCGTCCTTCGTCAGTTTTTCATATTCTGATAAAAATTCCAGCCCATTCATCTACCAAAAGTATAGAGCGTAGCTTATCAATCATATAGTTATATCGGTATTGTAAAAATGAATGTACTTCATTAAAACAGGTTAAATCTTCCATGTAAATTTGAAAATTTTTTATACTTTTACACATCTTGCCGTCATTCGTGTGGAACATTTGATCAATGTCAGTTTCTCATTACACATTTTTAAAAATACTTTCTCCGCTTCATTAAATTCATTGAAATCATTTACGTCTAAACGGCTATATTGAATAATTATGAATGCATCTATCTTAAAATGCTCACTTCTTGTTATTGTTTGCTGTAGTTCTTCATTCCTTCTGCATGCACAACATGATTCGCTGTATAACCTGCAACAGCTAAACGAGCTTTCATTCGAACAATTGATGAATATAGAAGTGGTAACGGCATCCCGTATAAAACAAAAAATAAGTGAAGCACCTTCCACGATGCGGGTTATTACAGCACAACAAATCGAGGAAAGAGGTTATGAACAACTGGATGATGTTCTTCGGGATATGGCTGGTGTTGATTTAATACACATATATGGGCGAGCTCCTACCTTCATTACCTTCCGTGGAATGTATGGAGATGAAAACAGAAGACTCCTGTTTATGATTGATGGTGTCATCGAAAATAATATTATGGGTGATTTTGCAATGGCCGGCCCTGCTTATAGTTTGCATAATGTTGAGCGAATAGAAATTATATGGGGGCCTGGTTCCGCCCTTTATGGTGCCAATGCATTTGGTGCCGTTATTAATATCATCACTAAAAAAGGCGAAGAGGCACAGGGATTTCATTTTCAAAAAGCATATGGTTCCTATAATACCTCTACCGAAAATCTAATGCTGGGAATAAAAAAATCCAATGTCGATTTTGTTGTTTCCGGCTCCCTTTATAATTCGGACGGCCCTTATTTTTCAAACAGGCATCCTCAGTATTCCAATTCTTATGTGGATAATGCCTGGTCATTCAACAGCACTCTTGATTATACATTGAAAAAGTTGAAAACCACGCTTGGTATACGCTCCTATACAACGCCAGGAGGCTGGGGAGAGCCCCTTGCCTCTCCTACTTTGCTCCTTGGGCTTCCAGATCAGGGAAACAACAATTCAGGTAAAGGAGGCATGTTACAATCCAATTTCAATGGAAGCACTCCTTCACTTGCTGAAACAATTTCCAGAACTGCATTTCTTCAGGGTGAATATAAACCGACAGCAAAACTTTTACTTTTTACGAGGCTACAATACCGAACAACTGAATTAACTGATAAAACGTATTTTTATCTAAATTCGCCCGGAACCAATTTTTTCTCTAAAAGCATCGGAGCCTATTATTCAAATCGAGTTGGCGCTGAACTATCAGGTAATTGTGCAATAACGCAGCATCAACAAGTTTCAGCAGGTTTACAATTTTCACAGGATAATCTTGAAAAAGGATTCAGGGAAATTATTCCGGATAACAAAAGAGATACAATTGAAAATATTATTTATACAAATGTATATGCCGGACTTAAACCCAGAACATACACCATTCAAAATAATATTGGTGCCTATTTGCAATATGTGTTGAATACTACTTTATTAAACAAAACAAATTTTACTATTGGAGCACGTTATGATTACAACACCGCATACGGAAAAACAATGAACCCAAGAGTTGGGATTATTAACCAACCAAATGATGCAATCACTTTAAAAATACTATACGGTACAGCTTATAGAGCTCCTACAAACTTTGAATTGTATACAGCAACAACAGGAGTAAGAATATCCAATCTGGATTTGAAACCTGAAAAAATTCAAACCTATGAGGCCAACATTATATATGCTCCTTTGAAAATTTTATCTGTGCAATTAAATGTATTTCATAACCAGTTGAATAATGTCATTATTCATGATGTACCGGTGGGGCTTGGTTTAACACAAAATCAAAATTCAGGAACTGCCACCATTAGCGGTCTTGAAGCGAAAGCAGATCTTGCATTCTCCAGGCAATGTACAACGTTTTTGAATTTTACTTACCAGGAAGGAACTCAGTTTGACGGGGCAACAACAACACAAATGCCCAACATTGCTAAACTAAAAGGAAATGTGGGCATTACAATTCATATAAATAATTTGTTTTCAATAAACATTATTGAAAATTGGGTTGGCATCCGTTCTGTAGCATTGATAAATCCTTATGGAAATGTGAGCGAGTTCTTTAATACAAACTTAACGTTCAGTACCAGCAAGTTTTTCAAAAACCGTGTAAGCGCCAGCATAAGTATTCGTAATTTATTGAATCAAACGTACTACGATCCCGGCATTCGCGCTGCCGATGGTAATTTTTATGCAACCGTTATGGAACAACCTAAAATGAATGGCTTGTTCAAAATCAGTATTTCACTTTAATAACAGTGCGTAAGGACTAATTCGTAATACGCTCGTTAATGACATTTAAAGTGCTCAAAAGGTTCCTGGCAATTTTTACACTTATACATTGCTTTACAGGGTGTTGACCCAAATCTGCTAATTAATTCTGTATGAATGGAAGAGCAGAACGGACAAGGTATTTTTGTTAAATCATTCAATACTTTAACACACGATGAATGCGGCGGAGGAGCAATACCATAGTGTTTCAATTTTTTTTTCGTTTCTTCACTTAACCAATCTGTTGTCCAAACAGGTGTGTATACTGTATCTACCGCCACATTCATATGCCCTAATTTTTGCATTTTTTCCTTAATCTGCGCTTCAACCATGGCCATAGCTGGGCAAGCGGAATACGTAGGTGTAATGGTGACGATATAGGAATCTCCATCCCACTTAACACTTCTTAGTATACCTAAATCGCCAATTGTAATAATTGGAATCTCGGGGTCTGGAATTTGAGATAAAATGCCGGTTATATTCTCGATATTCTTTTCAGGAATCATGCTTCGTTAATTAAGTTGTTATCAAGCTACACTACTAAACAATTGTTTTTGAGGTTGATCTCTCCACAGCCTTGCGTCCAGTGCCATGCACACATTTCTTAAAAATGCATTCCCTTTAGGAGTAACGTAAAGGCTAAATTCCTCTTTTACAATTAACCCGTCCGACGCCATTTCAATTAACCGTTCCAATCCTTCATACAATGCCGGGCACTGCATTTCAACATCGTTCCAACTTGTTTCGTGTTTACACATCAGGTTGAGAATATGTTTGCGGATAATCAAATCTTCAGCTGACAGCTCATGTCCTTTGAAGGACGGAAATTCCCGTTTCGCAATCCTTTTATAATAATCTTCTAATTTTTTTTCGTTTTGAACAAACCCCTTCCATGCATCACTAATAGATGAAACGCCCAGCCCTATTAAGAGTTGCGTATGAGAAGTGGTGTAACCCATAAAATTTCTATGGAGTTTTTTTTCCTTTTGGGCAAGCGCGAGTTCATCATCCGGTAATGAAAAGTGATCCATACCAATCTCTAAATATCCTGCGTCTTCAAAAGCATGGCGTCCCATTTCATACAACAGTCTTTTTCCCTCACCTGAAGGGAGATCGGCTTCCGTAAATTTCCGCTGTCCGGGTTTCACCCAAGGAACATGTGCATAACTGTAAAATGCTATTCGATCCGGACGCAATTCGATAACCTTCGTAATCGTCTCACTCATACTTTGCTGCGTTTGAAGAGGTAAACCATAAATCAGATCATAATTTACAGATGTATAACCGATTGCCCGTGCTTCTTCCGTTGTTCTTTTCACCGACTCATAGCTTTGAATGCGATGAATGATGTGTTGAACATCAGGGTCAAAATCCTGTATTCCCAAACTTATCCGTCTAAAGCCAACGGTATATAATACACGAAGATGTTCAAACGTCGTATTGTTCGGGTGCCCCTCAAAACTTAATGCAGCTTCGGGACAAAGAATCACTGTGTCCAGGATTCCTTTCATCAATTTTAAAAGGTTTTCGGGGCTGAAAAAAGTAGGCGTACCACCACCCAGATGAATTTCTTTAACACGTGGGGGTTCTCCAAATAGTTTGAGATACATTGCCCACTCTTTCAGGACAGCTGTTAAATAAGGAATTTCAACCTGATGGTTTACCGTAATCCTTGTATTGCAACCGCAATACGTGCAAAGACTTTCGCAAAACGGAAGATGAATGTAAAGACTAATCCCTTCGTTGCTATTGGAACATTGAAACGTATTTTTCACAATTCGCTCCCACCGGTCAGGAGAAAATAATACACTGTCCCAGTAAGGAACTGTGGGGTAACTTGTGTACCGGGGCGCTGGCACATTATATTTTTCAATCAGTGTTTTCATTTATTGTCATCCGCATACCACTCTGCATACGATGTATCTGTTTCCCTGAGTAAGAGATGATGCAAGGTTATACCAGCAGGCATGCGTTTATTTAGTTTGGTCGTAAAATGAATCAATAAGTTCTCGCAGGTTGGTTGAAAATCAACCAGCAGGAGATTTTCATTTTTTAAACCTTGTTTCAGTTCTTCTGCTATGTTTTTATTCAACACCAGTGCATGATCATACGCCGCAATAATTCTGTTTTTACGATCTCTTTTATTTTCGAAAAATCGATAACCATTCCTAGTATTGGACTATCCTGATTCGTGTTTACCAACCCTTTCATGGTAACTGCCAGTTGATATGAATGCCCGTGTATATTCTTACATGGACCGCTATAACCTAAAAGCGCATGGGCCATTTCAAAACTAAATTCCTTGGTTACTCTTATATACATAACGTGCGCTGATTTATTTTTTACAACATTGATGTTCACATACTCCTTTACTATTTACCTTGAGAGAAGGGCTTACATACGGGATGTTCAAATTCATACCTCTTAGAATAAGCAACACCGCCATAATTGTCACAAATACAGGGATAATTTTTTGAATTTTCTCCCGCGCTTTAATATTGATAAAATCTTTGATTACGGTGAGCACTAACATTGCTGGAAAAGTTCCCAGCCCAAACGTTGCCATAAATAGTGCCCCCTGCAAGGCGTTTCCTGTAGCAATAGAACCCGCTATTGCCAAATAAACAAGACCACATGGCAACAACCCATTGATCAATCCGATGAAAAAAAGTGAACGCACGCTATGAATTCCAAATAGCTTACGCAAATAGGATCTTAATTTTTCCAACAGACGCAAAAAAGATCCGGTGTTTGTAATTCTGCTCAATATACCAGGCAGGAACGCAATTATCAGAATCAGAATGCCCAATAGTATAGAAAGTACGTTTTGCCAACCGGCCATTACAAAACCTTTTCCGAGTAAACCAAATAGTAAACCCATTAATGAATAGGTAACGATTCGACCAGCATTATAAATCAGACTTCCAGCTATGATGCTAAACGAGGATGTTCGTTTTACCGGTATAGATAAGGCAATTGGTCCACACATCCCCACACAGTGAAAGCTTCCTAAAAATCCCAATGATATAGCCGCTAATAAAAACATTAGTTAATTTGTATTATTCCTTCGTTATAGTATTCTACCTTGTCTGATTGCCAATTGATTTGCATTTTGTATAAGCCTTTCTTCAGCTGATTTATTCTAACCGGAATGACACTGGATGTGTCTGGTACCAATGCAATGTTCATATCTAAAGAAGCGTCGGAGGGTCTGAAAAAATAGATACTGCCTTCAACCTTTTTCTCCCGAAACTGCTTTGGAATTTTTAAAAGCAGGGTTTTATTTTTCAACTCCCAGGTCAACGCTTCCGATAATGCTTTACTTCGATTGATCTTATCCAGCTTTTGCTGAAATTTTAATTCCTGTTCATAATAGTCTTTGGATACGAGATCCACGTTCTGACGTGCTGCCATACTCACTAACGTGATTATCAGTGCAACAAAACCAAGGTACAATACCGTTATTTTAATTCCCCAATTGATACGCATTTTTATCGTTTTAAAGTTACTGGTCCTAAAAAGGATGTTTTTACCGTTTCTATTTTTTTATCTCCTGAATAGACATCTACCAATAAAACCGTTTTCCTTTCTTTGATGGATGCTCTTGGAAGAAATATAAAAAACTCGCTTTCCGCTTTTGTTTCGCCTCTGATTACCATCTCTTTTCCAATCATTTTTATTTTACCATTGGTTATACGCAGCTTTAAGGTTACCGGCACATCCGTATGTGTTTTATTGATCAACTTAATATTATATAAATTACTAATCATATCATTTTCCTGTTTCTGAAAAAGCATACCCGGTGTCCTCAATATCGTCGCATCAACATCCTGGCGTGTTGCCAACAATACGACAAGGAAGCCAATCAACGCTACCAAAACACAACTGTACATGATGATTCGTGGTGTAAAACGCAACTTTTCTTTATTTGCTATATTATTCTCTGATGCAAAACGAATTAGTCCTTTGGGCTTCTCTATATTTTCCATCATAAAATCACATGCGTCAATGCAAGCGGTGCAGTTCGTGCATTCTAATTGGGTACCGTTTCGGATATCAATCCCTACAGGACATACTTTGACACATTGCATACAATCAATACAGTCACCTTTATCCGTTCGTTCTTTCTTTTTAAATTTTCCACGAGGTTCGCCGCGTATGTAATCGTAAGCAACCAGTATCGAATTTTTATCAGTCATTACACCCTGTAATCGGCCGTAAGGGCAAACAATAAGGCATACTTGTTCTCTAAACCAGGAATAAACTCCATAAAATATAAGTGTAAAAATGAGCAGGGAAATAAAACCTCCGATATGCTGTGACAGCGGTTCACTTATAATGAGAAAAAGCTTATCCGTGCTAATAATGTAAGCCAGGAATGTGTTGGCGATTAGAAATGCAACTGCAAAAAAAGTAACATGTTTTAAACTCTTTCTCAAAATTTTGTCCATGTTCCATGGTGCTTTGTTTAACTTTTTTTGATGAGCAGCATCTCCTTCTATCCAGTACTCAATTTTTCGAAACACCATTTCCATGAAAATAGTTTGCGGACAAGCCCATCCGCAAAATACCCGCCCGAAAACAACGGTGAAAAGAACGATGAATAAGATGAAAGCCAACATTCCAATACCGAAAATGAAAAAATCCTGCGGCCAGAATGTTACACCAAAGAAAATAAATCTTCTTTCCAATATATTAAATAAAAAGAAAGGAGATCCATCAACGCGTATAAATGGTAAGCTAAAAAAAATGATCAGATAAAAAATACTCACTATCGTTCTCGCATTATAAAGCCTACCACGTGGTTTTTGCGCATAAATCCAATTTCGTTTACCATCTTTGTTGATGGTGGCAATATGATCTCTGAATGTTTCTTCCGGCACCGGTGTTGTAAACTCTCCCATATTATTTTTCTTTCAAAACTGCCACTGTATCTGTCACAACGGTTTTTGTTGAATCACTTGCATTTCCTTCATTAAATAAATCTCCTTGTGGATCTTTTGGATTTGCCGGTTTTGATCCCTGCAACGACTTGATATAACTGGCCACTTCATGGATTTGTTTAGCTCCTAAATCCTGTTGCCAGGATTTCATCCCTTTTTCGGGCCATCCATATTTAACAGTTCTGAATATATCTTTTATTCCACCTTTGTGTAACCAGTAATTGTCGGTGAGATTTGGTCCTACTCCACCTTCTCCGCTTCTTCCATGGCAAGCAGCACAATTGTCAATAAAAATAGATTTCCCGGATTGCAGTGATGCGTCATCTGTAAGTGCGGCGGCGTTATTTTCATCGACCAGGTTTGCTGCTTTTTTGCGATACTCCTCCATTTGTTGTTTTGCGGTTGTGAGCTGCTCTTCATACTCCGCTTTCTGCAATTTTCCTGTTCCTGCTATGTGATAATTTATCAGATAGATAAACGCGAAAATAATGGTAAGATAAAAACCATATTTCCACCAGGGAGGTAAATCATTGTCTAATTCGCGAATACCGTCGTAATTGTGATCAAGCATAATATCCTCTTCCTTCTCAATAGCTACAGAGGCATTTATTTTTTCAATAAACGTTGGCTGTTTGACCACTTGTTTCGCCTTTTCAGACTGTTTCTTACGCTCCCTTATTCCGAGCAAATCCATGGCAATTGCATATAGCCCCCATGCAATAAATATTTCGAAAGCGATCACCGATAGCATGAGGTAGAAAACAGAAGCATCCAATCCCAAGTAACCACTTTCCGAGACCGTTGTTGTGACTTCTTCCTGTGCAACCGCTGCATTTGAAAACCCTGCTAGTGTTAACAATAGTAACAACGTTTTCAATCCCCCTGACGAATTCTTTTTCGCTTTTTCTTCACTTCTTTTATGGAATGCTGCAGCTTTTACCAAATCGGCAAAAACAATAATCACAATAAGTAGTAGAATGATGATGATTAATAATGAAATAAATAAAGGATTGAAATACATGTATGTTTCACCCAGTGTTTGTTTTGTATAAATATTCATACCCATCATAGTTTAAAAGTTATTGTCTTTCGTTGTCAAAAGGAATGTTTTTCACCTCCTGTATGTAGTGCTTGTTCGCTCTTAAAGCATATAGCGTAAGCAGGAAAAAGAAAATAAAAAATATAAACAAGGAGATCATCGGATAAATCTCGACGCCTGCAATTGACTTCAAATAGTTGATAAATTTCATAGGAATTATGTTTATAGTGTCTTGTAATATTGCCTGCTTATTTTGCTACCTCTGTTTTCGCTTCGCCTTTGATATCTTTTCCAAGTCGTTGTAAATAGGCTACTAGTGCGACTATTTCTTTATTGGATAATGTTTCGATACCATCTTTTTTCAAACTCGCAGCAATATTGTCTTCTTGTACTCTTAGATCATGGTTTGCAATTTTGTCGTAGCCATCCGGGTAAGGAACTCCCAAAGTGATCATTGCCCGTATTTTCCCCGCTGTACTTGCCGTGTCTAATTCATTGTCAAGCAACCAGGGATATGAAGGCATAATCGATCCCGGAGACATGCTTGTTGGATCCAGCATATGGTTGTAATGCCATGAATCCGGGTATTTACCGCCTACCCGGTGCAAATCGGGGCCAGTACGTTTTGAGCCCCATTGAAATGGATGGTCATAAACAAATTCACCTGCTTTAGAATATTCCCCGTAACGGGAGGTTTCAGAACGGAATGGTCTGACCATTTGTGAGTGGCATGTGTAACAACCCTCGCGAATGTAAATATCACGTCCTTGTAACTCCAATGGTGTATATGGTTTTACACTGGATATTGTTGGAACATTTGATTTGACAAGAAAGGTTGGAACCATTTCCAGAACACCTCCGATTAATATCACAATAAGACTTAAGATCATCAGCTGAACAGGTTTGCGTTCAATCCATCTGTGCCAGTGATCTTTTTCGTGCGCTACAAATACTTTTGGCAAAGCTGGCGCTTCTGCATCTTCATTGGCCAGGAATGAACCAACACGAATTGTTTTGATCAGGTTGTAAGTCATCATTACAACACCTGCAAGGTATAATACACCACCTAATGAACGTGCTGCATACATGGGTTTAATGTAAGTAACCGTTTCAAGAAAGTTTGGATATTTCAATAAGCCTTCTTCTGTAAATTCTTTCCACATCAGGCTTTGCATGAAACCAGCCCAGTACATCGGAATTGCATAGAACAAGATGCCGAGTGTTCCTAACCAGAAATGCCAATTAGCGAGTTTCCGGGAATAAAGTTCGGTGCGGAACATTTTTGGAATCAACCAATACAAAATCCCAAAAGTTAAAAATCCGTTCCAACCCAATGCACCTACGTGAACGTGTGCAATGATCCAGTCTGTAAAGTGTCCGATCGCATTCACATTTTTCAGCGAAAGCATTGGCCCTTCAAATGTAGCCATACCATAAGCAGTAATGGCAACAACAAGAAATTTTAAAACAACATCTTCACGTACTTTATCCCATGCCCCTCTCAAAGTCAATAGCCCGTTTATCATCCCTCCCCAAGAAGGAGCGATCAACATAAGAGAGAATACAACTCCCAGCGATTGCGCCCAGTCCGGTAATGCCGTATACAATAAGTGATGTGGACCGGCCCATATGTATAAGAAGATAAGTGCCCAGAAGTGAATGATAGAAAGCCGATAGGAATAAACAGGACGATTTGCTGCCTTCGGTATGAAATAGTACATCAAACCGAGGTAAGGCGTTGTCAAGAAAAATGCAACCGCATTGTGTCCGTACCACCACTGAACCAATGCATCCTGAACACCTGCATACCAGGAATAACTTTTAAAAAAGCTTACTGGTAATTCAAATGAGTTTACAATGTGCAACACGGCAACAGTTACAAATGTGGCGATGTAGAACCAGATAGCCACGTATAAATGCCGC
>DASRRA010000135.1:0-6629 GCA_035696085.1 Bacteroidia bacterium
TATTCAGAGTTTGTGCACCAGGGAACAGGCATGTTGATCACCTCTATCCTAATGGCCATTGCTATTATTCTTTTTTATTTCAGAGGTGCACTTAATTTTTATGAGAAAAGTAAAACCATAAAGATGCTTGCTTATGTATGGATAGCACAGAATGTGTTTATGATTTTATCGACCATGTACAGAAATAATGTGTATGTGACGGAATATGGATTAACCTATAAACGCATTGGTGTATACGTTTACTTGTTGTTAACCTGTGCAGGACTCATCACTACATTCATTAAAATTGCAAAAGTGAAAACCAATGCCTACCTATTCAGAGTAAATGGATGGATATTTTACAGTGTATTAATCATTGCGGCATTCATCAACTGGGACCGTTTTATTGCAGAGGTGAATATTACAAAAGCAAAACAAGTGCAGACAGATTACTTGCTGGATTTATCTTACACCGTTCTGCCAAAACTGTATACCTATCACAATCATCCATTGGACGCAAATACGTTCGGTTACAAAACATCAGGCTTTGCACTGAATAATTTTAACCGGAGACGTGATAAACAACTATACTATTTTTTACTGAATCATCAACAATTGAGTTGGAAATCCTGGTACTATGATGAAAATAAAACATATAAGGAACTTATACAGGATCAACGAATAACAGAATTGGATTTGGCATCTATGAACATAACGTCCGTTAATCCGTTGGGGGAGTTAAGAAATATTGAAATCTTTAATTTAATGGGCAATTTTCTCTATGATACAAATGAATTATCGAGCTTTAGACGACTCAAACAACTCAATATTTGTAAAAATCAGCTTGTGAATATTAATGGTCTTGAATATTTGGGAAACCTGGAAATGCTGGATATTCGACAAAATAAGATTAATGACTATTCACCCCTTTTTAAATTAAAGAACCTAAAGACGGTTTATGTGGATGATAAAATTACAGAAGTACAATATCAGCTACTAAAAAACAATTTACCAACAACAACTATTATAAAAAGTTAAGCCATGTCAAACGCAAAAGCATTGGGTGCTGCATATTTTAAAAATGTGATCACCGGTTTCATTTGTATCTCATTAGGATTTCTCTTCCTGGGGAGAGATGAATCAATAGAACATCTGTTTTTTGGATTTATATTTTTAACAGCCTTGAACTTCTTTGTTTCGCTCGTATACGTGATCGCATTCCTCTTGCCCATATCTATTTTGGATAAGAAAAGAATAGAAAAATACGAAGTCATGGACTTGTTTAAACGGTATCTTCCTATCCTTGTCTTCCCGCTTTTTGGTTTGTGCAGTGTAATGTGTTTTGTATCCAATCACAAAGCAAATACGGATAATGAGTATGCCGTATTCTTCTTCATCCCAACACTTGTGCTGATTCAAACTGCTTCCGGCCTATGGACATTTTTAAAAAAATTAAAAGCATAACGAATGATACTTACAAAAAAAATAACCTTGCTGGCCATATTTAGCATTGCCATGGGTTTTATGGAAACCGTAATTGTGGTTTACCTTCGTAAATTATATTACCCTAATGGTTTTAATTTTCCTTTAGTAGCCATGGATCTCGATATTTTGAAAGCAGAGTTCCTGCGCGAAGCGGCGACAGTTGTCATGCTTCTTGCAATAGGAATATTAACTGGAAAAAATGCAGCTCAAAAATTTGCCTACTTTATTTTTTCATTTGCAGTGTGGGATATTTTCTATTATGTATTTCTAAAGATATTGTTGAATTGGCCGGAATCGCTTTTCACCTGGGACATTTTATTTTTAATTCCTTTGCCTTGGGTTGGCCCGGTATTGGCGCCATGCATCATTTCCTTCACGATGATTATACTGGCATTAGGCATTGTGTATTTGCAAGAGAAAGGTTGCGACATGCGGATGAAGGCAGTAGATTGGCTTAGTTTAATTGCAGGGAGCTTGGTAATCATTTTCTCATTCCTGGAAGATGTATCCAAATATGTTATCGCTCCGGATAAAGGATTAATGAGCGCTGCAGTGCCCTCTTCGTATAATTGGCCATTATTTATACTAGGAGAAGCAATCATTGTTTTGGCGATAGCCATTTATTTTAAAAGAAATAAAAGCGGATACGAAATTAGGATTAAGGTGCTGTCATAAGAGCACGTTTAATTTTTAACAGGAATTAGTTTGGAGAAAAGGAGAGACAAGCCCAGGATCACTAATATAATTAATAACGATAGTTCAACCGGAATTTTAATTAAATCAGCGGCACACATTTTTAATCCAACAAAAATTAAAATGGTAGCCAATCCATATTTTAAATAACGGAAGTATTCATTCATTCCCGAGATGGCGAAGTACAAGGAACGTAAGCCAAGTATAGCAAATACATTGGATGTATAAACAATGAAAGAGTCATTGCTGATGGCTAATACGGCAGGTATACTATCAACAGCAAAAATGAGATCGGTAATTTCAATGAATATGAGTACCATTAGTAAACGGGTGATGATAAGTTTTCCATCTATGCGTACGAGGAAATGATCCTCATGAAATTGATCAGATGCCGGGAAAATTTTTTTGATCCATTTGAGAAGAATGTTTTCATCTGGTTTTAACTCTTTGTTGGATTGAAAATACATGCGGATTCCGGTATAAATTAAAAAGACGCCGAACACATAAAGGATCCAATGGAAATGTTGAATGAGTTGGATGCCGGAAAGAATGAAGGTACTGCGCATAATCAGCGCACCGAATATGCCCCAGAATAAAGCCTTATGTTGCAATTTAGCGGGTACAGCAAAGTAGGAGAAGAGCATAGAAAAAACAAAAATATTATCAACGCTCAATGCCTTTTCAAGTAAATAAGCAGATAAGAATTCAATTGCCCGTTTTTGACCGTAGTAGTGAAGGATAGCAGTGTTGAAAAGTAAGGCCAGAATAATCCAAACACAAGTCCATATAAGCGCCTCTTTCAGTTTTATCACGTGCTCTTTGCGGTGAAATACCCCCAAATCGAGGGTGAGCATAAGCACGATAAAGAGATTAAATCCTATCCAAAGCCAGGTATTTCCAATCATTGTAGATGAAGGGGTTTTTAGGTATTCTGAAACCTCCACAATAATTAAGCGACTTTTTGGGTTTTGTCAAAAAAACTTTGCTACAATGAAGGATATCATACCTATACTTTTAACTTATGGAGTAATATTTTCCGGTTTGTTTATAACAGCCGATTCTATAATTATATCCTTATACGTTGGAATTACAATCCTTTTGTTGAGCTCGCTTTAGAGAGGGCTTAACTATTGACTTCACTTAATTACGGTAAAATGAATAGTTTGTGAATTATTTATTTTAATAAAATACACTCCGTTTGAATAATTGGTTACATCAATTCGTTCTGATTTGTTTTTGCTACGTATAGATTGGATTATTTCACCAAGGGAGCTATAAATATTGATATCATTAAGGGATTCACTCGTTGTAAATTCAACGGTGAAATAATTGACCGCAGGATTTGGATATATAACAGCATTTAAATAACCATCCTTGTTTTCATCGATACCCACCGTGCAGTTTGCAGCGTTAAAACTGCTTTTATTTAAAAGCGTAATTTTTCCTTTACCATCCGGGCATTTCCCCATCGACATATCTTCAGCTTGGGCAGGGAAAGAAATGCTATCATAGATTAGATCTGTTCCATTACTTAGCATCAGTTGTTCTCCACTTGCTGATAGTTTAAAATTAGCATGTAAAAAAGCGGGAGTGGTTGCTTTTTCGTCTGCCCAAACAATTAAAAATGTGTTGGGTGAAATTGACCAACCTGCTGGAAAAGCAAATTTGGCCTTGTCAGCAAAGTTATCTGTCAAATATAATCCCGATAAACTGATTGTTTTTGCAGAGGTATTATAGAGTTCTATCCAATCTTCTTTTTTATTTTGTTCATTTTCTGCTCCGGTTTTATTATTTGCCATAAATTCATTGATCACCAGATTACCTGGTGCAGGTGTTGAACTGGATAACAACGTAAAGAATTCGTGTTCTGCTCGTTCAGGAGCAAACTTTCCGATGTTATCGTTTTCTGCATAAACGTAGTATTGAACAATTGGTTCTTTCATGGTAATGGAAGCTCCATATACATCATCGCCAGCCGTTCCATCGTTATGTGCTCCATCATCAAGCATAGGAACCCGGATAAATTTTTCAGTGAGGTTATAACGATAGCCAAGTAAAACAGCATTTTTATTTGTAGCAGTTACTTGTGCAGTGATGGTAACAGATGAATTTAATACAGGTGCTTTATTGTCGGACTTTACGTCATTTATAATAGGTTCCGCAGCTTTAAACTCAGCAGTAGATTGAAGGTATGCCGTTCGCTTATCCATCAAATTACCAATACCTGGAACGGTGTAAAAGCCAGTGATGTTAAAAACAGAAACATCGCTGGTCATTCCATTTTTAAATTGATCATAGGAATAGAATTTTTTCGTATCTCTTTCAACTGCTGTATCGATCAATGTTTGGAGTGTTGTCGCAAATGTCTTATAATTGTTCGTACTAAATTGTTCTTTCAGGATAGTTTTGGCATGCGCCAGGTACATGCGTTTATATTGCGGAACACTAAAGATATAACCTATTAATGGCCAGTTTTTATGGGTCTCATGCAAGGATAATGGTAGCTTTTGCAGACCATTCACAGACAAAGAAGACAAAGCTCCACCGTCATCCCCTGCTTGTGGAAGTCCGCCTAAACCCATGTTCAAGTCCCATATAATCGGATTGTAATGATTGGTATTATCTTTAAATATATAGTAGTTGTGACAAAACAAACCGGTGTAACTATCTAAATTCACGGTAATATTATTATAAGCCATCATCCAGATGACGCGATCTATATCCATTGCAGACGTAATCGATGGTTTAAAATTACTAACCGTATCACAAAGTTTTACAAAATCATTCCAACCATAGTCGGATTTCATTTCATAGGTTTGTTTGTAGGAACTGCTATCCGATCCAAGATAGGACAGGTTGCATCTGCCAATAGTAGATATCGTTTTACGGGAAAAATCTGCATTAACAAAAATATTTTTTTTTGAAGAATTAAAATGAGTTGCACAAAATCTTTTGCTGATGCTTTCTACATTCGTGTAAAGGCCATAGTATTCACCATTTATATACACTTGCGCAAAATTGCACTGAGGAGCATGCATGTAGTTTGACAATATATCGTATGACATTGCTTCTCTAATCATTGAAGGATCACCAAAGCAATTATTCAGTTTGATATCAGTTATTTCGTTGTAATTTTTGGTTTTGTCAAATTCATCCAAAGCAATGTGTAAAGAATTTTTTTTATTATTAGAATCATAGGAAATACTGCCTTTGTATTGTACGCCTACGCTGTCAAACTGTACATCGTTTATTTTTACCCATTTCGCCATAATATAGCTGTCATACCCGCTTTTAGCGCTATCCATTTGTGCATCCCAATTAGATTGTGTAAAGTAAATTTCTATTTTTTGGACGCTGGATATATTATAAAATGAATGTTGAGCTAGGGAAGTGCTCTTGGAGAAGAATAGAATACCGAGTATTAATGCTATATGAAAGGGGTTCATGGTTTTTTGAATTTAGGTGTCCTTAAATAGTTCCACAACATGTGTTTTTGTTATCATAAGACACCTCAGAATGGACATCCCCTATACTGATTTATAAGTATCTGCATAAAAGCAAAAACCCCAGCCTTAGCCGGGGTTTTATGGATTTGATGGTAAACAATCTTATTGAACAACAACTTTTTCTGTGAACAGACCCTTTTCATCCAGAACCTTTAAAAGGTAAATGCCAGGTGTCAAGCCATCTTTTTGTATGGTTAATTGTTTTCCAACATTTTCGAATGCAAGCACCTCTTTTCCTAACAAATCTGTCAGGATAACTTTGCGATGTGCAAACTCATTCTCAAAGGAAACTGTTAATTGAGTGGTAAAAGGATTGGGAAAGACTGTGAAGGTGTGGTCTGCTTTGATAAATTGTATAGCTAAAGCAAGGGGTTCGCTGCAATCGCTGTGATCGGAGTTACAAAATTTATCTAATAAAAATGCAGACTCAAATGATCCTTCATTGTATTCAGTTAAACCATTGGTGCTTCCTACACCTTCTATTAATGCGGCATCAGGCATGGTTCCTTTTAAATGAAAGCGCTTGTATTTTTTACCGCTATAGGTAATTGAATCAATAGAAATTACAACTTGGTCTTGATTACCAGACCTTGTGGTAAAGGATCTTGTAACCGTATCTCCAATCTTCAAATCAAAATCATATAGTAATGTATCAATTGTTGTATTATTTACATCATAAGTCCGGTATACGCGTTTTGTAGCAATATCCTGGCGAATTCCGAAACAGTATCCCAAATTGGTAATGGTTAGTTTTGGTGGTGGATTGAGATATACATAAGTGGAGCAATAAATTTTGTTATAGGATTTTCCGTTAATAACAGTGTCACCTTTCATCGTGTAACGATTAAACCGTGTTTCGCGAATATCTGGTTCGGACGGTCTGTCGTAGATATCCCAAACAGCCACATTTTCGGGAAAAGGCGTATAGTTTTGAGCATTAGAAACACTAAGAATAACAAAACAATA
>DASRRA010000136.1:0-2487 GCA_035696085.1 Bacteroidia bacterium
TTCATGATGCCATTGCTATATTCAACGGAATGGGAACAAAAGGCGTGATGTTAGCACCTTACTTTGCAAACCTGTTTTGTTTGTATTTGAAGGGTAGAGCAGACTTGCCCGATGAGATCAATTGCCAGCGGTTTATAAAAGGCCGGCTTTTTGATAAGGGCGACCAATTAAATCAAAATTTGAACATTAATCATTGATCATGAAAAATTCTGGATTTAAAAAGAGTGTGTTGATTGCGTTCCTTGTTTTAATAAGTATTGCAGGAGCTTATCGCATTTACGCTGTTCAATCAACTCAACGAATAAAGGAGGCAATGGAATTAGTAAAGAAACCAAACACTTATTCCAAAGACTGGCAAAAAGTAGAAGCGCTCGAAAAAAAGGGTTTATATAAATCAGCGTTGGAATTGGTAGATGCGATTTATAAAAAAGCAAAAGCAGAAAACAATTCTCCTCAATTGGTAAAAGCACTACTTTACCATATAAAGTTTAATTCCCAAATGGAAGAAGAGTCCGACGAAAAAGCCATTGCAGATTTAAGAAATGAACTCCAAACAGCACAATTTCCGTTAAAACCACTTTTGCATTCCATACTTGCCCAAAAATATTGGGATTACTATGTAGCCAACAGATGGGAATTTCAAAAACGTACTCCCCTTACAAAACCAACCGATGATATCAGCACCTGGGATTTGAAAACCATTTATGCAAAAACGCATGAACACTATCAGTTATCACTTCAGGATGCGGAGAAATCAAAACAAACGCCTGTAGATATCTACGATGAAGTGTTGATCAAACAAAAAGATACCCGAAAGTTCAGACCTACCTTATTTGATTTTTTAGCCAACCGGGCCATCGACTTCTATAAAAATGATGAAAGCGATTTGATTAAACCGGCGTATAAATTTGAGTTGGATAATACATCTTACTTTTTACCGTATACCGAATTTGTTAAGCAAACGCTGTTCACAAAGGATACACTTTCTTCCGCTTATTATGCTATCCGTTTAACGCAAGATTTGATTCGTTTTCATTTAGAAGATGTGGCAGCAGGTAAAGCGGAAGTGCTTGTGAATTTAGATTTGAACCGGTTGGAAATGGTGAAAGAGAAATCAACACTTGAAAACAAAGATAGCCTGTATATAAACGCCTTAGAAAATCTGGAAAAGCAATTTGCAAACGATCCCGCTTCTGCTGAAATAAATTACAACCTGGCTCTTCAATATAACAACAGAGGGGATTTGTATAATCCCAAAGAGAGCGAAGAAAACAAATGGATGAAGAAAAAAGCGTTTGATTTATGTGAAGCCATCATAAAAAAATATCCGAAAAGCCACGGTGCACAAGGTGCAGCTGCATTGGAAGAAGAAATTAAATTACATCTATTAAAATTAAATGTAGATAAAGTGGTTAGTCCCGATCAACCAGCATTGGCTTTAATAAATTATAGAAATGTTAAAAATGTATACGCAAGAATCATTCAATCTTCTGACAGGAAAGGAGGGGAGGATTTGAATGGTGATGATCTTTTGGAGTTCTATTTGAAATTTCCTGCACTTAAAGAGTGGTCATTGAGTTTACCGGATGATGGCGATTATCAGACACATGCGACGGAAATAAAGATCCCTGAATTGGGGGTAGGTAATTATGTAATGTTGCTTTCGTCCAGTAAAGAATTTACAAGTAAAAATAATGCAGTTGCCTATACACCCATAACCTTATCTGGTATTAGTTACGTGTACAGACAAATGCCGGATGGTACTTATGATTTCTACATGCGGCACCGGGAAACCGGAGCGCCGTTAAAAAATGTAAGTGCTCAACTCTTTGACATAAAATATGATTATAAAACACGTGCGTCCGAATACGTTCCTTTAGAGAAATATACATCAGATGAAAGCGGTTTTTTTAAAATCGGAGCAGCTAATGCGCATCAGCGGAACCTAAGAATTGAATTTTCCTATAATGGATCCACTTCAACAAAAAACACAAAGGATTTTCTTCGTGTAGAAAATGCTATTTATCAGTATCTGCCTCCCGAAGAGAAAAAGGTAAAGGTTCCAATGACTCTTTTTTTCTTGGACAGAGCCATTTATCGGCCTGGGCAGACAGTTTATTTCAAAGGTATTATGTTGAATAAAGAAGGAGAAAATCATGAAGTACTTCCGAAAACAAATGTAGCTGTGACGTTGACAGATGTAAACGGTCAAGTTGTTTCAACGCTGAATTTAGTGTCTAATGATTATGGAACCGTTAATGGGTCTTTCACGATTCCACAAGGCGTTTTGAATGGTGTCATGTCTATTAGTGAAACAAATGGTGGCTATATTAGTTTTTCAGTGGAAGAATACAAACGACCGAAATTTGAAATTACCTTTAACCCAATAAAAGAAAGTTATCGCCTGAATGAGGAGGTGCATGTATCGGGTGCAGCTAAATCTTTTTCCGGAGCAAGCCTGAGTGGCGCTACCGTAAAATACCGCGT
>DASRRA010000137.1:0-2799 GCA_035696085.1 Bacteroidia bacterium
CCGTTGTGGTACCCAATGTAGTTCCTTTTACATGAATGATGACGCCTACAGCCGTTTCTTTGGTGGCTCCGTCAAATACTTTTACCTTTACAATGGTTGTAGTTTGAGCAAGCGCAGAAAATGAAACACACAGGAATAAGAATAATGCTAATCGCTTCGTTCGCGCTTTCAATAAAAAAAATGACATACGTTTTTTGTTGATTTTATGTATAAATACTTTTTTAAACCTTGATATGAGCTATTACATCAGCTACAACAGTATTGAATACCGAAGCAGATCGATTGATGAGTGAATGGAGGAAGTGTAAAAGTTTGCATGTTAAGATGATTTTTTTAATTCGGTGGCAAATATATACATAATCTACCATTTTAGTAGATTATTTGAAAATATTTTTTGATTTTGTATTAAACCATTGAATGAAAGCTTCTTAAAATGAGATAAAAAGATCTATATTCGTACTGTATATACTAGTGAACTATGCTTAATAAGGAACAGGTTATTTCAAAAATCGAGGAGATTTATTCCTTGGTCATACCATTTATTGAGAACCCACACACAACGGAATACCCGATCAGTATCTTTGAAGGAAAACCGGGTGCGGCCCTGTTTCTTTATGAGTATGCTCAGTATTGCCCTGAAAAGAAAGAGGAATGTTACGAATACATTAACAAAATAATGGATGAGGCTTTTGAATACATTTCGAAAACTCCGGATATTAAAACCAGTTATTGCGATGGAATAATCGGTGTACTATGGTTGACGCAGTTTTTCAGAAATCAGCGGGTGCTTGACATGAGTTGTGAGGATATCGAGGTGGAGATTCTACAGCAGTTAAGTGAACTGAGTATTGCACAAACAGTGGATCAGACAAATTGTGATTTTTTACACGGAGGTTTTGGTTTTTGGGCATTTTTGTTAGAGTTCAATGACTTACCCAACAAGGATAGATATATTCGTGAACAATTGGATGCCCTTTCGAAAATTACGTTTAATACTGAATTTGGTATCAATTGGAAGATTGACTTAGAGATTTTTCAAAAAGATCAAAGCAACAAAGTGGCCATTGATACATCCAAGAGCACTCACCTAGGGTTAGCCCATGGAATATCCATCATTATTATTTTACTGGCAAAAACAAGGCTGCAAGGATTTTATGATTTGGATACGGAAATATACCTTGAAAAAGGCATGAGCCATATTCGATCGCTAAAATTTAAAGAAAAGCTTTCTTTTGTTTATCCCATGGTAGTGGTAAATGGAACAGCTGAAAAAGCAGGTCGCCTTGCGTGGTGCAATGGTGATCTGTGTGTAGCACAAGCATTTTGGTTTGCATGGAAGGCGACGCAGGACCCTTTGTATAAAGAAGAAGCCTTGCAAATAATGAGTCTGGCAAAAACATTAGATGTAAAAAAAGCGGGTGCATTGGATGCGGGCTTGTGTCATGGAACAGCGGGCGTCGCACAATTATTCAGACGTTTTTATTGGGAAACGTATGATGAACAATACTTAAAAGCAAGTGATCAATGGATCGCAGCTACATTGGAAATGGCCAATTACACAGATGGTTATGCCGGATACAAAACATATAGCAGCGAAGCATACGGCGGGCCTCGCGTTGAATACGGTTTCTTATCCGGTATTTGCGGAATAGGAACAGCACTTCTTTCTTCTCTTTCAGATACACCCAGTGATTGGGATCGCGTCTTGCAAATATGTTAACCGAAAAATTCTTACGGGAATAATCCGGTTAACAATTTACTAATACTAATATTAATTATTATACTTCGCAGGCATTCGGGTAACTCTTGCAATGATAAATTGTCCCCCGCGTTGCAGAAATATAAGGTGTAGAATCTCCACCGGCTACAGCAGCTAATTTTTGGTTGGTTAAAACTGTTACTGTCTCTTTATGAAGTTTTAATTTTTTTCTCGTCTTTTTCATGATAGCTGATTTTTAGTGAAACATCATTTTAATTTTATTCATGGATTTAAACAGGTTGTGTTCCCCCACCACAATAAAATGGATAGCTTGGGCAGTGATAAATGGTACCGCGTGTTTTGGAGATGTAAGGTGTGGAATCACCACCAGCAACGATAGACATCTTTTCCTTATTCAATACACTCACCGTCTCTTTGTTGAGCTGGAGTCTTTTCTTAAGCTTTTTCATGGTTTTAGAAATTTTTAGAAGCTGCTTGTTGATCCGTCAGCAGCTTAACGCGATCATCCGGAATAATCATGATAAATGTATTGCGGGATCATAAAGTTCCCGCATACAATTACATGATGATGGTAGAAAATTAGTTAAGCGGTAAGAAGATTAGTTGAATGGTAATCATCCGGAAATTGAAACAGCTGTGCGAAAAAAAAATGCGTGATTGTGTGGAAATTTATTCTTCAAACAAAGCGGAATGCTATTTACCGTTTGCTCTTCTGTAATTTCCTTTATCCGGTACTTCGGTGAAAATACTAATGATCACATTGTTTTGAATATAAAATATAACCGGAGGGTTTGGGAAACCGGGTTCAGGTATGGTAAACTTTTTAGGAAAGGTGGTCCAGTCGTAATCAATTATTTTGATATCCTCATCAGCAAACTTTGTCATAAATTCTGATTTGGCACTTGTTTCTTCTGCTTCAGATCCCAATACAATAAAGTTATCAATAGAATTGGTGTTTCTTAACCGCAATGCCTGTTGAACAGCTTTCTGACAGTGAGAGCATCCATAAGCAATCAATAAAATGAATTGATCTCCTTTTACATCTTCTTTTATATAGTCGCTTAAAGGCGTATCAGCTA